>JAUTWX010000085.1 GCA_030838385.1 Acidobacteriaceae bacterium | reverse complement strand
TCTATCAGTGTGACGTATACGCTTCGATGGCGAAGCTGAAGAACCATTGGATTGCCGGCGTGACCATGACGATGAAGAACAACTTCGGCAACACGCCCTGCTCGCTCTATGGCGGGGACTGCGGCCCTAGCGGGAACGAGCGGCCGACGAAAGAGCGCGGACAGGTGCTGCACGACGGAAAGACGGTTGCGCCCTCTGGCGTCGATGCCGAGTTGCATCCTGATTCCCCGCGCGATCCGGGCTATCGGGTTCCGCGCATTCTGGTGGATCAGAACGGTATTCGGCCGGTTGATATCGCGATAGTGGATGGGGTCGAGACGGTGCGCGGAGGGGAAGGTCCGTGGCTTCCGGGCCTGGAAAAGATGACACCGGGCGTGATCATTGCCGGCCGCAACGCCGTCAACGTGGACGCTGTCGGGATGGCCGTGATGGGCTACGATCCGTATGCGGAGCGCGGCACTCCTCCGTTCATCCGAGGCGACAACTCGCTGCGTCTCGCGGAAGAAGCCGGGCTCGGAACACGGGACCTGAAGCGTATCGAAGTCGTCGGACTTTCGATTAAGGACGCTCATATCAATTTCGGACCCGGCGCGGTTGGTAAGAAAATGAGCGAATTGAAGTCGTAGGTCGCACCCGGTGAAGCGGGTTGGAAGGTCGCGGATGTGAACACAGGTCCGGGAACCTAATATTTCTAACCTGTTTGACTTCAGGCGGCACACATGGAATCCCTACGGTATGTGACGTGCTTTCGTTGAGTGCAGGCCGGCGTGTGTGCGGAGGTCAGGCATGAGAGTTCTGCTACACGATTTAGATTATGCAGTGCGCCAATTGCGCAAGGCGCCGGGGTTCACCGTTACCGTGCTCCTCACGCTCGCGCTCGGTATCGGCGCCAACTCGGCCATCTTCACCCTGGTCAATGCCATCCTGCTCCATAACCTTCCGGTCATAGATCCTAAAACTCTCATTCGCATCGGCGACAAAGACGACTGCTGCGTGAACGGCGGCTGGAACGACGAGGGCGATTACTCGCTCTTTGCCACAGACACCTATTCCATGTTCAGGAAGAATCTGCCGGAGTTCGAAGAGTTGGCCGCGATGGAGTCCGGCTACGCCTGGCGGCCCATTACCGTCCGCCGCGCCGGACCCCAGACTGTAGCGAAGTCCGTCGTGGCAACCTTCGTCTCCGGAAACTACTTCCGCGTCTTCGGCCTTTCGCCGGCGGCGGGCCGGCTCTTTGTGGATGCCGACGACCAGAAGGGCGCGCCCATTACAGCCGTGATGAGCTATGACGCATGGCAGCAGGATTACGCCGGCGATCCGAGTATTGTGGGGAGCCAGTTCAACATCAACACCAAGCCGGCCACGATCATCGGCATTGCGCCAAAGGGCTTCTACGGGGATCGCATCGACACCAATCCCCCGAAATACTTTCTTCCCATGAATTCTATGGATGTTGTCATCGGCGCACCGTACTTCACCGATCCCGACGTCCAGTGGGCCTACATCATCGGCCGGGTTAAGCCGGGAACTTCCCTGCCGGCCCTCCAGGCTAAGGCCAGCGCGCTGCTCAAGCAGCAGTTTGCCCCGCTCAAGACGTTCACTGATCAGCGCGCGCAGAAAGTTCTCTCCCGCACCCATGTGGTGCTCTCTCCCGGCGGCGGCGGAATCCAGAATATGCAGGAGGGATACAAGGACCACCTGAAGCTGCTGCAATGGATTGCCGCGCTGGTGCTTCTCATCGCCTGCGCCAATATCGCGAACCTCCTGCTGGTGCGGGGCATGGGCCGTCGAGCGGAGCTTTCCGTCCGCGCGGCACTTGGCGCGCAGCGCAGCCGCATCGTGCGGCAGCTGCTTACGGAGAGCGTTCTTCTCTCGGGTATTGGCGGCCTGCTCGGTCTCGCCGTCTCCTATCTCGGGGCGCACGCGCTGCTGGCGCTCGCCTTTCCTGGTCAGCACAACATGCCGGTCAGCGCTTCGCCTTCGCCGCTGGTCATCGGATTTGCCTTTGCGCTTTCGCTCGTCACCGGCATCCTCTTTGGCCTCGCGCCGGCGCTGATGGCCGCACGCGCGAACCCCTCTGAAGCTCTGCGCTCCAATGCGCGTACAACGGCGCAGGGCGCCTCCTTGCTGCAGCGCGCACTCGTTGTCCTCCAGGCCGCGCTCTCCCTGGTGCTGCTCGTCGCCGCAGGCCTCTTTGCGCAGAGCCTCAACAAGGCAGAGACCGTAGACATGAAACTGGATGCGAGGAACCGGTACATCGCCCACATCAACCCGCAGGCGGCCGGCTACAAGAACACAGAAGTCGAACCTCTTTATCAGATCATCGTCGATCGCTTCCACCAGCTTCCCGGCGTTCTCAACGTCGGCCTCTCCACCTACACTCCAATGGAGGAGAACAATTGGGGGTCTGGCGTAAAGGTGCACGGCGATCCTGACCTCAACAAAAGCGCATCCTGGGTGAAAGGCACCTCGGAATACTTCGACTCCGTCGGCACGCATGTCGTCATGGGGCGAGGCTTCACGACGCAGGACACATTGAATTCGCCGCCCGTCGCCGTCGTCAATCAAGAGTTCGTCAAGCAGTTCTTCGGCAAGCGCAACCCCATCGGTCATCGCTTTGGTCATTCCGGCGTCGGCCAGGCCGGTATGGATGGAGCGCATGAAATCGTCGGCGTGGTGGAAGACACCACCTACACCAGCATCTACTGGAAGAACCACGCCATGTACTTTCTGCCGCTCACGCAGCGCGCCGGCATGGCGAACGACCCCAACGATCCACTCGACAAAGACCAATCTATGTACGCCGGCGCTCTGATCATCCAGACCGCCCAACCCATCGGAGGGTTTGAAAAGATCGTCGGAGACACCCTGGCCAGCATCAATCCTAACCTCACTGTCGTGAAGTTCCAGAGCTTCCAGCAACAGATTGACGACCGCTTCACCGATGAGCGCCTCATCGCGCGCCTCACTTCGCTTTTCGGTCTACTTGCCCTGCTGCTCGCGGCCATCGGCCTCTACGGTGTTACTGCTTACACCGTCGTTCGCCGCACGCCGGAGATCGGCATCCGCATGGCGCTCGGAGCGGCGCGGAGCCGCGTGATTGGAACGGTCATACGGAGCGCCGTGCTGCAAGCCATTGCCGGACTCGCTATAGGCATCCCGGTGGCCCTCTTCTGCGTGCGCTACGTCAAGTCACAGCTTTATGAGATCACCAGCGTGAACGCGTCCGTGATGGTGATCGCCATAGGAGTGTTGGTGCTTACGGCTGCCATTGCAGGCATCATTCCAGCACGGCGTGCAGCCTCCATCGACCCCGCACGGGCCTTGCGCATTGAATAACCTGGAGTTTCGTCAAGACTTCGCAATCACAGTTAGCCGCCCAAATCCTTCTTGATCGAAGTTTCAGAAGAGACAATCATTTCGATTAGCGCGTAGTCGCCATGCGCTCACCGACACCGGATTAGTACCGATATGTCGGCCAATCTTCGGTAATTATCGAAAGTGCCGTTTCGCGGAACGCTGCGGCGCCGTTACTAATCCACTCGGAAGTCCCAAACTGAAGCTGGAAACGCGCTTTGGGGTGCTGGCAACAGTTGATGTTTGAACCCCAAAAAACTGGTAAACCCTCGCCGACTCTTGAGGAGTAGTCGCGGAAAGAACCTATACAATCTGTTCACGCGATCGCTTCTTCTGTAATCTTCGGGTTCTTTTCCTATGCGCCTCCTTTCGCTCTTTGTCGCTGCCCTACTCACCATACCTCTAGCATCAAGACTTGGAGCACAAACACGGACTGTTGCCCTCACGATCGACGATCTTCCTTTTGTTACGGGGGAAGACAAGCCGCTGCTCCCTGTGGATGCAATGGGGGCACAGGGAGCCAACCAGAAGTTGTTGAGCTCGATAGCCCGCCATCATGTTCCGGTGACTGGATTCGTCATTCAAAAGAACGTTGAAGAAATGGGGTCACGTGCTGGCACGGAGATTCTGAGGGAGTGGACGCAGCGCGGCTCCGACTTGGGCAATCACACATATTCGCATCCAAACTTCAACGACCTGACCATTGAACAGTTTGAAGATCAGATCGTTCGTGGCGAGGCGTCGATTGTTCCCGTGATGAAGGCTGCCGGGCGCAGGGTGGAGTTCTTTCGCTTTCCGGCCAATCACACTGGCGACACCAGGGAGAAGCACGACACAGTGGCCGCCTTTCTCGCACAGCGTGGATACCGCCTTGCCCCATGCACGATCGAGACATCCGACTGGATGTTCAACGCTGCCTACGTCCAGATGCTCAATAGCCACGACAAAGCCTCCGCTTCTCGACTGCGCTTAGACTACCTGGCTTTCACGGCCGCCCAGATCGACTACTTTCCCGGGCTCAACCATCAGGCTGTTGGATATGAGCCTCCACAGATTATGCTCATCCACGATAACCAATTGAATGCCGACGTGATCGAACAGCTGCTCGCCTTGTTTGAGAAGAGGCACTATCGCTGGGTGACACTTAGCGAAGCTGAGAAAGACCCCGTTTACCAGATTCCTGAGACTCTTATCACGATGTATGGCCCCATGTGGGGATACCGTTGGGCACGCGAGTTGAACGTGAAGGTCGATGGCAGCCTGGAGCCCGATCCGCCCAAGTGGGTAACGGACTACGGAAAGCAAACGCCGGCGCCGGCGCGGAGACCACAGTCAGAGTTTTGAGGAGGATGACCTCTTGGACTTTCGTGAACAGACGGGACTGACACTTTGAATTCCAGGGAGATCGTAAAGTGGAAGCTCCGTCTGTCCACGAAAGTCTCATGCGTCAACTCGCCCACCCTCACCTTCCTCGCTCTCGAAGGTCACATCACTACTCTTAACGTAGGCCAACAGCCAACCGCCAATATCATCGGTTCAAACGACGAGATCGCCATCATCAGATCCGGCCACGTTGAGACCACTGTCAACGGCATTGCCTCGCGCATGAACGAGGGCTCGCTCCTCTACTGGGTTCCCAACGACAAACGAACCCTGCGCAACATAGGATCCACACCCACCTCGTATCAGGTGATTCGCGTCACCTCGGTCAAGTCGCCAAAGCCCATTGCCAACTGACCAGTGCAGCGGTTGTCAGCGGTATGCGCCAGGCGGCGCCGGAATGACTCATCCCCATGAGTCAATTAGACTCAATGCATGGCTAAGCGGCTGCAGGTTATTCTCCAAGATCCGGAGTACCGGGAAATCCAGCGGGTTGCGCGGTCCCGGCACATGTCCCTCGCGGAGTGG
>JAUTWX010000042.1 GCA_030838385.1 Acidobacteriaceae bacterium | reverse complement strand
CTTCTTCTGGTTACTTGTAGCCCTAATCGGGTCGAAACGGAACTACAAAATGCATGGGAGCCGGAGCAATAAATTGCCCGAAAAGAGCGAGGGAAATACATGCGATTGACTTAGCGGGACTTAGAGCAACTTGCGACAGGTGTCCGGCGACAGGGGCGTCAGTTCGTGTCGTAATTTCATAAACAAAAGGCCGCGCCGGAAGTTACTCCGCAAGTCGCAGAGAAATTCATTTACCGCGGTGAGTAGGGTTCCACGGAGAGCAGGTTGCCGAGCATCTGGCGCTCATGATCGCTGTACATCGAGCGGTAGGCGGGGGAATTGAGCACCTGCTCGCGCTGCCCGGGAGGCATCTCGCGCAGCACGCGGAATGCGCCGCGTACCTGCTGCTGACGCGCGGGGTCCAGACTGCCGAGCTCCTGCGCGGAATTGCGCACGGCCTGGCGGCGGTCCGGGCTTAGCCGCTCCATATTCTCGATGCGGCCGAGGGTGCGCTGCCGCTGCTGAGGCGGCATGGTGTTGAGCTGGTGCAGGCGATCGATGAGCCGCTGCTGCTGGGGCTGCGGCAGGCGGTTGAATCCTGGCTCGCGACGCAGCGCATTCTCCTGGCCGGCGAACGACTGCCCTTGATGGCTCTGCAGCCAGTTGCCGAGGTGGGGGCCACCCGCATTTCCTGACGGCGCGTAGGGACCGCGCGGCGCTGGATAAGGCACTGGTCCATACACGGGACGAGGCGGCGGTCCCGGCGCGATGGGCGTGGTGGGAAACCGGTTGGGGGCGGCGGCGTAGGGGCGGGAGGCATAGCCGGGCGGAGCGCCACGGTACGCAGGTCCACCATAGGCCGGTCCGCGGTAGCCCGGTTGACTCGGCCCATGAGGAGCGGCCTGCTGGGGTGCGGACATGTGCGGTGCAGACGTGTGCGGTGCGGGAGCGTGAGAGCCACCTCCGCCTCCGTTGTGGCTGCCATGCTGTGCGAAGGCCAGCGGCAGAGCGGCGGCGGCCGCAAGGAGAAAGAGAGCTGCGCACTCGGACACGCCTCCACGGAACAAGCCGCGTTCAGGCGGAGGCCATTTGGAAATCGTGCTGTCGTGTCTGGTGGCGCGCCAAGGCATGGACGTTCGTCTTTCTCAGAAGGGCGAGATCCTCGCTCGCCCCCCACACTGGGTGCAACTCGCCGCCGGCGGCGGGCAGCCGCTTAATTCGTGGATGGATTACCGGAATCATCCAGGTCTGCATCCAGCGAGTTCAATTGCTGATAGACCTGCGCGTTGCCATCCAGCAACTGCAGGTCGTGGACGGTGGCGGACTCCCGCGGAGCGGGCGGCGGCGCGCCACGCTGCACCCAGACCGCGGTGCCACCGCCTGCCAGCAGCAGCAGCGCCAGCGCGCCGGCGGCAAAGGGCTGAAGGTGCAGGCTTGATCCGTAGCGAAGACGCGCGCGCATGCGCTCCCACAGGCCGGCCGGCGGACTCGCTTTTTCCTCCCGCAGCCGTGCGGCGAGCCGTGTATCGAAATACGGCGTGGGCTCCGGCGCCTCCCAGGCGTCCATCGCCAGCATGGTCGCCTGCAGCTCGCGAAGCTCCGCACCGCACTTCGCGCAGGCAGCGACATGCTCGCGCGCAGCGGGCGAGGCGGCTGCCGAGTCGAGCAGCAGGTCTGCGAGTTGCGCTTTGGTTGCATTGCAATTCATGGTGATACTTCCTTGCTCCGATGCTGGTGTTGGCTGGGAGTCGCGCATCAGACGAACTCCTTGAGCCGCTCACGTAATGTCTGGTAGGCGCGGAAGAGCAGCGATTTGGTTGCCGATTCGCTGAGCTTCAACACTGCGCCTATCTGTTTGTAATCCAGGTCCTGATATTTGTGCATCAGGACGGCTGTGCGCTGCCGCTCGGGCAGCGCCATGACGTGTTTGCGGATGGCGGCAAGCCGTGCCTCCCGCAACATATCCTGTTCCACCGTCGGGGAGGAGTCGGCCACGTCGGGGCTGACTCCGGTTTCCGGGTCCGGCTGATCCAGATAGACGGCGTGCGCTTCACGTTCGTGGCGCGTGTCCCGGGCGTGGTTCACACCCAGATTGGTGGCAATGCGATAGATCCAGGTGCTGAACTTGGCCTCCGCGCGATAGCTGGCACGAGCGCGATAGACGCGGAGGAAGACCTCCTGGGCCAGCTCCTCGGCGATGGCCTGGTTGTGCACCATGCGATACATGTAATGCATCATCTGCCGGCGGTACTTTTCGACCAGCAGGGGGAAACCGGCTTCGTCTCCGGCTGCGACCCGCAGCATGATCTCGGCATCAGATAACCGGGACCAAGCGTCCGGTGCCAGCGCAGCGGCACCCAAGGCCGCCCGGACTTCTCCGGAATGCGAGCCGACTTGCGGACTGACACGCGTCGTCTGTGGATGGACCGCAGCGGTAGCCATGTCTTCCTTAACCCTGTCTTCAGCAAAACGTTGCGCGGCCTCATCGCCTTCCTCGTCCAGGACGGCGGGGTCCGGATCGTCGTCGCTTAAGGTGGCCGGAAGTTCCTCATTCTCTGGGGTTTCTGGCGCGCCTGTCTCATTTTCCTCGTCTTCGAGGGGATCTCCGTGAGCGCCGGAGGCGGCGTCCCGTTTGCCAGAAGGCTCATCGGGATGCCGGTTGGAGCGGAATGACGGGCGGCGGAACTGCATGAGGGGCTAGACGATTTTTCCTGTGGCTGCGAGACAGCAGGAATGCTCCCGCGGGGCCTTTCTCGAGGAAAGGTCACATGAGGCTTTGCTGGTCCTTCGGGCGGATACAGGACAAATGCGTTACCGCATTGTAGATGCCGGAGTTGCGCGGCAGGCAGAGGACAAAATGGCGAGGGGAGGAACTTGAAGAGTGACGGATGGCTCGCCGGGCGCCAGGTTTGGGCGAGAGGCCCGGGAATGGTAGAGTTGGTGAGTCAGTGAGTCCCACCTTTGGGGCGCTTAACTCAGCGGTAGAGTGCCACCTTCACACGGTGGAAGTCGTAGGTTCAAATCCTGCAGCGCCCACCATAAAATCAATATGTTACAAGCTGCTTTTCCGGAGCGTCGGTAGCTTTCGCTAGCAAACGCTCAGAAGTCTTCGTCCTACCCTCCTTTCGCGAGCATCAGATACACCGATCCCATCATCTGCTGCACGCTTTCGGGTAGCTCCTGCATGTACTCGTTGGGCGTGGTATCGGCTTTCGCGTGCCGCAGATGCGTCTGGATGCCTTGACCGATCCCATGCTCGGTCTCCTGGGTTCCGCTCTTGGTTTCTTACTTTGGGAGCAAGAACGGAAACGGGAAGTACTGATCTATTCGTTTAGATGGAGACTCAACCGCAAGGTACCAGCCAGCCTTCTTACCGATTTGGCTCCGGCTGGAAAATAGGCGGCTTCATATTTTACCTATTTTCCTCTCCTTTCAGAGCTAACCGCGATCGAGGCGGGTGCATGCCAGCTCACAAACTCGTATTTGCGGTCAAAGAGTGCGTTGCCCTGATATCGCCAAATGAGAACGGAAAGCCACTTGCCGGCTGAGGAGATAATCAGCGAATGGCAGGTTCTCTTGTTGTTCTGACGGGCGCTTCCGGGGGTGGCAAGACCGCGTTGGCACGGGCCATCAAAGAACGGTATCCGGATGAATGCGATGTGCTCTTCTTCGATTCCGTTGGTGTTCCATCGCCTGAGGAAATGAAGAGGTGGGGCGATGGACATCAGCCCGGGGTGGCCTGGCAACGTGCCATGACATTGCAATGGTTCGATAGTCTGGCGGCTATCCTAAGGACTGGCAGGTCAGTGCTGTTTGAAGGTCAGATGCGCCTTGCGTTCATACGTGAAGCTCTGGAGGCTTCCAAGATCACTACAGCCCGCGTGGTGCTTGTCGATTGCGACAAGACCAACCGTGCAGCACGACTGATTTTGAATCGACGGCAGTCGGACCTTGCAAACGAAGAGATGATGCGATGGGCTGACTACTTGCGAGCAGAAGCTTTGGAAGCGGATTATGAGATCCTCGACACCGCCAACCGACCAATTGGCGAGTGTGTCGAACACATTCATTCATATCTCATAAGCCGAAACTAACGTGAGTGCATCGGCGAGGTGTCGTAGAGAGAGCTACCGCCTCCATGTTCTCAACCTCAGTGAATTGCGATCCCCTCGACTGAGGGTTTGGAATTCCTTGTTGGCGCTCGATAGAAATGTCAGGGTGTTGCGCTCACTAGAAATGTCAGTGTACTGGAGGGAATCATTTTGTAGGGATCAGCTCTGCATGGCGCGATGGGCGAGGTTAGCTTCCGAGTGTTCGACAACTCGGACGTTGAGTGATATCGAGGTGCCCGTGCGAAATGGACGATGGCTTGCCAGTTCAGAAGAGTCCCAAGCTGCAACCGGACATGTCCTGATAAATTTCGAGGAATCCTGCACAGCCGCCTAATTCACATCGAAAACCTGGAGGCCCGCCTCACTAGCCAGATCTCCCTTGGTGTGAACCACAAAGAATCGTCCGATGGACGGCACATAGATGGACGTCTTTCCGCCAAGTGTATCGACATGCTGAATCACATGGTAGTGATCTGGTGAATCCTGTCTGAC
>JAUTWX010000027.1 GCA_030838385.1 Acidobacteriaceae bacterium | reverse complement strand
GGATGCGCAAGCCTCAACCGCGCAAGCTTGCAGGTGGATGGCTTACCGTAGCCAGTTGGTCGTATGCCGCCTGAGGCAATCTGAGAGCCGCAGCCGCGATGTTTTCTTCCAGGTGCTGGATGGAGGATGTCCCGGGAATCGGCAGAATCACTTTGGAACGCTTGAGCAACCAGGCCAAAGCGACCTGCAGGGGCGTTGCTTTCAGATCACTGGCAACTTTCTTGATAGCCTCATGCGCCTCCTTCGCTTGACCGAGCGGCGCCCACGGAAGGAACGCAATGCTGTTCTGCTCGCAGTAGTCGACGATGAAATCGGATTCGCGGTCGGCAAAGCTGTAGCGGTTCTGCACTGATACGATCGGCACAATCCTGCGAGCACGCTCGATGTGCTCGCGAGTCACATTCGACAGCGCGACATGGCGAATTTTTCCTTGCCCGCGTAGCTTCGCCAGTGCTTCTACTGAAGCTTCGAAGGAAACTGCATTGTCCGGAGCGTGAAGTTGATAGACATCGATGCGCTCGAGATGCAGACGCTTCAGGCTGCCTTCAAGAGCTTCGGTGAGATGTTTGGGGCTGGCATTGTGCGTCCACTGACCAGGACCCGGCCGTTCCCATCCGCCCTTGGTCGCGATGACCAGATCGACAGGATAGGGATAGAGTGCTTCGGCGATCAACTCTTCGGATGTACCGGGACCATAGGAATCCGCAGTGTCGATCAAATTCACACCCAGCTCAACCGTTCGCCGCAGGGTTGCCAGCGCGGCGGCTTTATCTGCAGGCGGTCCCCAGATGCCCTGGCCGGTGATGCGCATCGCACCGTACCCCATGCGGTTGACCGTTAGATCGCCACCGATCGTGAACTCGCCAGCGGCGGCGGCTGAAAGTGTCTGCTCTTGAATCATGAATTTCTCCTGTTTTTCTTAGATGAGAAATGTGCTCTGTTCGGATCAAGCCGGTATTGGTGCATTTTGCTCGATCAACTTTTGCGCCTTGAGATCCGTCCAGAACTCAGCAGGGATCTTGGTTTGCATCGAGGTATAGTCCGCAAGAATCTGCTGTTCGCTGCTGGCGCCTACCACCAGAGCCGCGGCAACATCGGGCGCTGCCGAGAATTGCAGTGCCGCCGTTCGAAGGTCCACGCCGTGGTTGCTCGCCACCTCGCGCAGTCGCTTGCGCTTTTCCAGAAAAGCAGGCGGAATCTTGTACGACTCTTTCCCATAGTTGTAACGAGGACTACCTGAAATAAAGCCGGCGTTGAGTGAAGAACCAATGACGAATGAAACATTCTTCGCTCTCGCCGCAGGAAATACCTGATCGAGCGCGTTCTTATGGTCGATCAGCGAATACTGCGACGCCAGCAGACATACATCCGGATCTGCAACTTCAAGCAGGCGCATGATTGGTTCCGGTGTATTGACGCCTATTCCCCAGCCTTTGATCAATCCTTCTTCCCGCATGCGGGTCAGTTCAGGAAACGCGCCCTTCCGCGCAATCTCGAACTGCTCTGGCCATGGAGTTGGAAGATTTTTGTTATCCGACGAAATGTCATGCACGAAGGCGATATCGATGCTGTCGATGCCCAGCCGTTGCAGACTGTCTTCAATGGAGCGCCGTACACCGGACGCGGTGTAGTCATAAACCACATCATTCGGCGACGGAGAGAAGGGAAAATACTCCTTGTTCTTCGCTGTCTTCGATGCTTTCAGAAGCTTCCCCACCTTCGAGGAGAGGACAAAGTCGCTTCGAGTTTTATTGTGAAGGAAGTTGCCATATCTGCGCTCTGCCAGTCCCAGTCCGTACCAGGGAGCCATGTCGTAGTAGCGAACACCGGCATTCCACGCGGCTTCGATGGTGGCATACGCATCCTTGTCGGTGACGACTGCGAATTCATTACCCAGCGGAACGCCTCCCATAGCGAATCGGAAACGCGGCTTGTAATGCCCTTTATCGTTGCTGACCGCCATCTGCTCCATGCGGTTACTCCCATCCATGCCTGCATTGCCGGAGGCAGAAGCTGGCTTGGGCAAAACCGCGGTTGCCGCTAACCCTGCAGAGCTGATTGCTGCGGTACGTAAAAAGTCTCTTCGAGTGCTCAACAGTATTTCCTCCAATCCTTCGCGGCGCGTTGCACGACATTCATATGAAAAACCCGTTAAGCAAGGCCATCTGATAGCAAAGTAAGTTTTGATCCGAAATAGCGCCGGCAGCTCCAGATCGCAACGGATTCGACGAGCGCCAGCAGCAATCCCGCCAGCAGGCTGCTCCGTCCCAAGAACACATGGAAGAACACGATGTTGAGAGCGATGGGACCGAGCAGCACCAGCGCCAGTACGTTCCAGCGGCCAACCAGCAGCAGCAGGCTGCCCAGCAACTGGAGCCCAAAGAGAAGCACGATATAAGGCGATAAGAGAATGCTTGCGATCGATTGTGGCGCGATGCACTTGAGCGGCAGATTGGCCACAAGGTGCAGAAGCCCATTCAGGCCCAGCCACAGAAGAGTGACTCCGATCAGGATTTGCGCGGTGATGGCGATCATTCTCATTCGCACAGCCTCGATTGTTGAAGATCCTGTTCCTACTGGCCCCAGAAGTCGTCAGGCAGGTTCACGACGATCGGCTCTGGCGTGCTTCTCACCACCACCCAGCGGAATGCGGTCGTCGTCGAAGGATTCAGTTCCTGATGTGGCAGCCAGGACGGAACGTGAAGAAAATCGCCCGCTCGCACCGTTGCGCGATGCTCGCCGCGATTTCCCCAGCGCACAACGGCCTCTCCCTCCAGCACGAAGACCACCGTGTCCTGCTCGCCGTGATGATGGATACCTGTCTTTGCCGATGGCTCGACCAGAAATGTGCCTGCCCACAGAGCAGATGCGATTCCCTGTGCCGCGGATATCGCCGACAGCCGCTGCGAGCCAGACGTCTGGAGTGTTTCTGCATTCTGTTGATCCGGGCGGACGACGTGAATCGCGCTTCGCGACGTCTTTTCCTCGGCAATGAGCATTGGCTGCACCTCCAACTGCAGAGGGGAATGGGTCTACTGCTTGCACATTTGGCCGCCGGGCAAAAGGAGATTAGTTGTCTTGATCGGCAGTTCGTGGACCGATGCCGATTCCATGGTGTGCTCTCCATGGTGTACTGTAATGTACAGTACACTACCCGCGTTTGGGATTGCAAACCCACCCGCGCTGAGGGCGACCCGCTGGTCGCCGCGGGGAAGCTTGCATACTGAGACGCGCGGCAGCCGCAAAGTTGCGTCACTTTCTGGTGAAATCAACATATTCCAAAGGGGACGAGGGCAGGAATGGCTGAAAAGCGAACGCGGGCCGAGGCTCGAAACGGAAAGCTGCGAACCGTCGCCGCAGATCTGTTTCTGAAGCGCGGCTACGATGGCGTCACTATCGACAAAGTGGTGGAGTTAGCCGGCGGATCGAAGAGCACGGTTTACAGCGAGTTCGGCGGGAAGTGCGGCTTGTTCATCAGCAGCATCGAAACGCTTTGCCGCGAATCGAATGAGGGGCTCGCGAAAATTGACTACACCGGCCTGAACCTCGAGCAGAGCCTCAAAAAACTCGCCTTCCATATCCTGAAGCTCATCACAGCGAAGCGCTCGGTCGACCTCCATCGGCTCGCCATCGGCGAGGCAGTCAACTGCCCCGAAGTCGGAGAAGCGTGGTACACCCACGGCCCCGCAAGAACAGCTTCTTTTATCCGGGCGGTGCTCGAGAATCATCCGAAGGAGCTGCGTCATACACCGGTCCCCATCGAACGGCTGGCCGTCTTTCTGCACGACTCCCTGACCGGGGATGCTCTCTACCGTCTCCTCGCGGGAATAACCAAGCGCGAAAACGAGCTCCAGCTTGAGCGCACCGCAAACGCCATCGTGGATGTCTTCCTCGCGAGCGTGAACTGTGCGAAGTGAACCATCCAGGCGAATCACGCTGACCTCGCGGAACTTGCCGCCTGCGCGCGGATGGAAGGCGGCGCGAAGGAAAGTGCGCGGTCAACTCAATTCAGCAGCGTAGTTCGCATAAGTCTGTTCGTACCTCGACCGATTTTTTTTTGCAACTAATACACTCCCGCGGCATTTCTCAAAAAAGCTTCGCTGCGGCGCGTAGTCTTTGCGACCAATGCGCATCATCAAGCGTCAACTAAATGTAGGCTGCCTTGCGACGAGATAATGTCGAAGCAGATGAAGAGGGCTCCAATGGAATGGCTGCCCCAGTTATCCAATTATCAAACTTTGTTACACCAGGAGTTATTTCGTAATGAGAATTGCACAATATTTCGTCATCGCAAGCACAGCATTTGCACTCTCACTCTGTGCGGTGGCCCAGGATTCCCAGCACACGACGAACGAAGCACAATTGGTCGCGGCTAACGCTGAACTGGTAACCGGAATCGACGCCAAGACAGCAAAGGCAGGCGATGCGGTCACCGCGAAGCTCACTTCGTCCGTCCGTCTCCCGGGTGGCACGGAACTGAAGCGCAACACCCTGCTGAGCGGTCACATCGATCAGGTGCAGGCTGCGGTAAACAAAGGTGTCTCCACCGTCGTCCTTACCTTTGACAAGGCGCAGCCCAAAGGCGGGCAGGCCATCGCGATAAAGTCGACCATCCTGGGAATCTATCCTTCCGGCACTAGCCTGCTTCCTCCGGAGCTCAACTCGCAGCTCAAAATCGAACAGGCACCGACCAGCGCGCACGGCTACAGCCTGACCAGCGATATGCAAGGCTCTACTTCCGGTGTTCTCAAGGCAGACGGAAAGAATGTTCGTCTCGGAGATGGAGCAGAACTGCAATTCGCCGTGGCTACCGTCGCTGCCGGCTCTGCTGCAACCGGAAACTAAAGAACATCCACTATTTCAACGTGTTCCGGACGGTCCGCCGCTCTTGCGAGTTGCGGGCCGTTTCGCCGGTTCGGCACCCCAAAAGAAGCTGGTTTGGGTGCCCGGCCGGTGCCCCTCTGCGCCAGGCCACAATCAAGCGCACTTTAGTGGGAGCCGAGTGCTCCCAAAGTGCCGTTACGTTCCTTGGACGCTCTTACTAAGGTAAGGGTGTCAGGACCGCAGCGCCCATCTCGGGACAA
This sequence comes from Acidobacteriaceae bacterium, assembly GCA_030838385.1. GTDB lineage: Bacteria > Acidobacteriota > Terriglobia > Terriglobales > Acidobacteriaceae > KBS-83. The sequence goes on along the minus strand of JAUTWX010000027.1, from coordinate 6,912 downwards.
CTCACTACCGGAGACACAGCATGGCCACTACCGAACGCAGCCTTATCGGAAAGAACATCGTCATCATCGGCGACATCTCTGCCACGGAGGACCTGGTCGTCGAGGGTCGCGTCACCGGCAAGATCCATCTGAACGAAAGCCGCCTGACGGTGGGCGAAGAGGGCCATGCACAGTCGCAAATCACCGCCCGCGAGGTTGTCATTTGTGGCCGCGTCGACGGTCAGATCCACGCCTCGGAGCGCGTCGAGCTACGTCACACCGCGCAGGTTACCGGCGACATCATTTCGCCGCGCCTCATCATCCATCAGGACGCCGTCATCAAGGGCTCGGTCGATCTCTCGCCCTCGATCGCGATGAAGCAGCAGAAGCAGGCGAAGAAGGATGCCGAGTTGCAGGCGCAGATGGACATCGCTCCGCCGCGCATCGAGCCCGCCATCGCCAATGCGTCGCATGTCGCTGTCGCCGCTCCGGCGTACGCCAGCTAACAGGCGCGGATGTTCTAGCGGAACCGGCCCTCGGAGACAACCCCCTCCAAGGCCGCGCGTTTGCAGAAGCCTGTGCTCTCGGGCACAGGCCACCCTGCGCCGCCCAATCAAAAAGTTTGTCACCACTTGGCAGAAAGGCCCCCAATTGCGGGGCCCTTTTTTTGCTCGCAAACGCTCATAGACCCCGCGGTGCCTCGTGACCTGTAGCAGCCGACGCCGGTTCCTTGTCATCGGCCAGAGGCGGCAACGACGGCACCAGCAGACTGTCCACGCGTCGCCGTTGCGAATACGCCGAAGCTGCCGCGCGAGCACCTTCTGCGGGTCGTCCGGATCTCCCGCGTCATCTTCCTCTGCTGCATTGGCATACTTTCCTTCAATCGTGTGGTGCACCTCCGGGTGCACAAATACCTGCAGACTCTGCAAGGCGAGGCCGATCATCATGGTGGTTGGATAGAAGCGGGCATGCAGCCCACGGCGCTGGCTGCGCCGCCACCGCGCCCGCTGCAGATAGACGACAACTGCGAACAGCACAAAATACAGAACAAGCATTGCCTGCGCGACAAACTCCAGATTCACGGACACCTCCGGCGGATGCACATGCGCTGCGACAGCCACGAGCCGAGCGGCTCCGGCGAATCAGGCGAGCGTGCTGGGAGGCGGCAGATGACTGAGTGCTGGAATCGGAAGGAGTGTGTCCAGCGGAAGGGTCTGCTCATCGAGGAACGCATGCTGCTGCCGCTGAACGACAACACTGAAGAGCCACAGCACCGGCACAAACGCGACCAGGAGCAGGGAAGCGTGACCATGCTGCACCTGTGGAACAATCAGCAGCGCCAGCGCAAACAAAGCGCAAGGGCTACTGCAAATCTCCACCACCGCCGATGAAGGTCACGCGTCATCTCGCATCTATGCCGGAGGGCGCCCAGCAAAAAGGCCCCGCAGGTTCGCGGAGCCTCCTTTGCAAGCAATACAACTTAGCTGAACAGCAGAATGCCCTCGGCCGCGGCCGCCGCCTCTTCGCCATCCTGGACTACCGGACGGTAGAAGAGCTGGTTGTTCTCGAGATAGACCTCGAGGAACGCGGGCCGCTGGCTGATGCCGCCGGCAATCAACGCCTCCGACAGCGGGTCTTCCACGTAGCGCTGCAGTGCGCGCCGTAGCGGACGAGCCCCGTAGGTGCGATCGATCAGCGTCTTCTCCAGGATCCATTTCTTGGCATCCTCGTTCACGCTGATGGTGATCGCCTTCTGCGCCAGGTTCGCGTTGAGCTGCTGCACCAGCAGTTCCATGATCTGGATCAGATCCGCGTCCGTGAGCGCATGGAAGATGATGACTTCGTCCAGGCGGTTCAGGAACTCCGGATTGAAGGTGCGCTTCACCTCGTTCTTCACCAGGTCTTCGACCTTCTCCACGCGCAGATCTTCGCGGTCGGAAGAGAAGCCGAGCCCCTGCTGCTTCTGCAGGTGCCGCGCGCCGATGTTCGAGGTCATGATCAGAATCACGTTCTTGAAGTCGACCGTGTTCCCCAGACCATCGGTGAGCTGGCCGTCTTCAAAGACCTGCAGCAGGATGTTGAAGACATCCGGATGCGCTTTCTCGATCTCATCCAGCAGCACCACGGAGTAGGGCGAGCGCTTCACCCGCTCGGTAAGCTGGCCACCCTCTTCGTAGCCCACATATCCCGGAGGCGAGCCGATCAGCTTCGACACCGAGTGCTTCTCCATGAACTCCGACATATCGAAGCGGATCAGTGACTTCTCTGAGCCGAAGAGGAACTGCGCCAAGGTGCGCGCCATCTCCGTCTTGCCCACGCCGGTCGGTCCCAGGAAGAGGAACGACCCGATCGGCCGGTTCGGCGACTTCAGGCCCGCACGCGAGCGGCGAATCGCACGCGCCAGCGCGCTGATCGACTTATCCTGCGAGATCACGCGCTTGTGCAGCTCTTCCTCAACCCGCAGCAGCTTCTGCGTCTCTTCTTCCTTGATCGAGGTGACCGGCACGCCGGTCCAGCGGCTCACCACATCCTCGATGTCCTCGCGGCCCACGATGCCGGCCGTCGAATCGTCCAGGTGATACTTATCGCGCAGGCCGCGCAGGTTCTCGCGCTCCTTGCGTTCTTCATCGGAGTAGAAGCGCGCCTTCTCGAACTCGTGGTTCGCAATGGCGTTTTCCATGCGGTGCACGATGAACTTGATCCGCTTCTGTACCTCGGTGATCTCCTCCGGCAGCGAAGTCTGGCGCAGCTTCACCCGCGCGCCCGCCTCGTCGATCAGATCGATCGCCTTGTCCGGCAGGAACCGGTCCGGAATGTAGCGATTCGAGTGCGACACCGCGAACTCGATTGCGTCATCTGTGTAGCTGACCGCGTGGAACTTCTCGTAGCGGTCCTTGATGCCCATGATGATCTTGATCGCGTCCGCCTCGTTTGGTGGCGGCACCTTCACCGCCTGGAAGCGACGCTCCAGAGAGCGGTCCTTCTCGATCGACTTGCGATACTCGCTCGGCGTGGTTGCGCCGATGCACTGTATCTCCCCGCGGGAGAGCGCGGGCTTCAGGATATTCGCTGCATCCAGCGATCCCTCCGCCGACCCCGCCCCTACCAGCGTATGCAGCTCGTCGATAAAGATGATGGAGTTCTGGTTCTCCATCAGCTCCTTCATGATGGTCTTCAACCGCTCCTCGAACTGGCCGCGATACTTGGTGCCCGCCACGATCAGCGACAGGTCCAGCGCCAGCACCCGCTTGTCGGCCAGGAAGCTCGGCACATCGCCATCGGCAATGCGCTGCGCCAGCCCTTCGACAATCGCCGTCTTGCCCACGCCCGGCTCGCCAATCAGCACCGGATTGTTCTTGGTGCGGCGGCACAAAATCTGCACCACACGCTCCAGCTCGGAGTCGCGACCCACCAGCGGGTCAAGCTGGTTGTCCGTAGCCGCTTGCGTAAGGTCGCGCGAAAACTCGGCCAGCAAACTCGACTCGCGGTTCTGTCGCTGTGCCGGTGCTTTTTCCTGCGTAGCCCGCGCCAACTCTTCGCGGATCGCTACCAGCCGCAGACCGCGCTCGTGCAGAATCTCCGCGGCGAAGCACTTCTCTTCGCGCAGCAGACCCAGCAGCAGATGCTCTGTCCCGATGTGCTTGTGGCTCAGCCGTTCCGCTTCCTCAGCGGCATAGGCCAGCACACGCTTGCACTCGTTCGACAGGGGGAGATCGACCGAGGTGGAAACCTTCTCGCGAATCGTTGTGTGGCCTTCGATCTGCTTGCGGATCGACTCGACCGATGCATGGGAGCGGAGAAATTTATTGGTGAGCGCCTTATCTTCGCGCAGCAGGCCCAGCAGCAGGTGCTCGGTCTCGATGTAAGGCGAACCAAACTGGCTGGCCTCATACCGGGCGAAAAAAATAACGCGCCGTGCCTTTTCTGTATAGCGTTCGAACATATTCCCCCTCCGAGGACGGTTGGTGAAAGCTGGTTAACTCTCCACCACTGCCTCTCCTGACTAACTCGTGTACAGAAATGTGAGTCGTTGTTACTAAAGATGCACGACCCACCCCACCGGACTCACCCGCTGCTTTCGCCGGCTCAACAGCCTCCGTTGCCCGCAGTTTTCGTCTTAGAAAGCCCGCTCGCATCGTCCAGATATGGCTTCCCCGTCTTGGCAAGATCCTCTTCCATACGACCCGCTTCCAGCCGCATCACGCGGTCGCACCGGCCGGCAAGCTCCTGGTTATGCGTCACCAGGATCGAAGTCAGCCCATGGCTCGCATGCACTCTTTGGATGAGCGAAAAGACCCGGTCCGCGGTTTCGGCGTCCAGATCGCCGGTCGGCTCGTCCGCCAGCAGCATGCGTGGCTCGGTCACCAGCGCGCGGGCCAGCGAGACGCGCTGCTGCTCGCCGCCGGAAAGCTCCCCGGCCTGGTGCTCCGCCCGGTCCGCCAGCCCAACCTCATCCAGCCACGCAAGTGCTTTCGATTCAGCCTGTTTGCGGGACTCGCCCCGCGCCAGCAGGGGAAGCGCTACGTTTTCCGCCGCCGTGAACTCCGGCAGCAGGTAGTGAAACTGCCAGACATAGCCAACTTCCCGGTTGCGGAAGTCTGCTGCCTGCCTGGATGAAAGTTTGTTCAAGTGGATTGAGGCGAAGTATAGGGCACCGCTCGTGGGCGCATCAAGTGCCCCAAGAATGTGCAAAAGTGTGCTTTTACCCGCTCCGGAGGCGCCCACAATCGCCAGCAGCTCGCCTTTGGCAACATTGAAGCTCAGACCATCGAAGAGCCGCAGACGACCTCGGCCGGTCACATACTCCTTCCGCAGGTCACGCACCTCCAGCAGGGCATTCTCAACGCCCACCTCCTGGTGCACCGCGGAAACGGAAACCACTGACCCGCCCATACCCATGTCTACCATTTGCACCGGGAGTGCGAAAGTACAAAACAGTGATCAACCACTGCTACTTCCGTGCAGGGGGACTAGCCGTCCAGGCAAACGCGCTTCGCGCACCTGCGGCCCTATCCGAAATACTGACTCTTCATTGCCATCCTGAGCGTAGCGAAGACCTGAAGTTTGCCTGCAAGGGGAGTCACTCGCGCCGTGAGTCGTCCGTCACACCGGGTGCCCGATCCTACGCGGAGGCGTAGGGCGGATGGTTCAGGCGCGCAAAGCGCCTCGCTTTTGCTCTAGCTCACGGCTCTTGCTTCGCAGTCCCGTAGGAATATTCGCCGCCACTACCCACGCCGCGGCGCCGATCGCCCAGGTGATCCAGAACGCAGTCCACGGCAGCCGCGCCTTGGGAGCGGCCACCACTGCCGGCAACCACACTAGCAACCCAAACACGCTAATCATCCCCGCCTCGCACAGCGCGGCAACCCGCGGCAGCACCCCGAACAGCACACCCAGACCGCACGCCATCTGCCCGGCGCCCGTCAGGTAAGCCCACCCCATCCGGTAGGGAAGCCACGCCGGAACCAGCGCGACCGTCTCCTTCACGTACATGATGTGCGACAGCCCAATCGGTATGAGAAAGACCGCAAACAGGTAGCGCGCCGCGCGTACGCCGTTCTCTCCCGAGACAAATCTCCAGAAAGATCCCTCACTCACATCCCCAATCCGCGCGAAACCGAACCGCGCAAACAGTACCCATCCCCCCGCCAGCAGCACCGCCAGCTCGCCAAAGCCCAGCCACACGCCTTCGATCTGCGGCGCTACCACCAGCGCTGGCACCTTCAGCAGTGCCCAGAGGATCAGGTACGGGAACAGGATGCGTATCGCCCAACAAACTGTGGCTTCGAACAGCAGTCCAATACCGCCAAGCAGCATGACGACTGCCGCGCAATACGCAAGCGCCGTCCGGCCCGGGAACCACGACGCCACCGGCTGCCACACCAATGCGAAATCGCCATAGATCAGGCCAAGAATGCCCAGCCCGATCATCCCCACAGCAAAAAGCGTCAACGCAGGTTGTTGCCTTACGGTCATCTGCATCTCCTGTGGCGATCCAGCTTACCGCCAGCAAGATGAATTTGATCCCGAAGAAGTGCATTTCACCACAAATGAAGCGAGGAGCGGACCGCCACCAGAATGCTTGGTCAGCTAACCGAACCGTGGCGCCTGGATCGCTCGCTGAGTGATTTGGCGAGTGGGCTGTTGAAAAACTCGACATTCGCAAAAACAGCATGAGTTTGGGGGTGGTAAATGGTCAATTGTCCTCTACGAATCGTTTATAGGGCATCCTGACGCGACGTCATCTTAGGCATTTTCCAGCACCTGAGTTTTTCAACAGCCACGCGATTTACCACTCACCGCGTAGGTCCTAGCGAGTCGTCTGGCAAAGATCACTTGCCCAACAGGGCGGTGAGACACCGAGAAGGTTCCAGAGACAATCCGCATTCCTCCTGCCCCTGATGCCAGCGCATAACCCTTGCCGGCTCGCCCTCCGGCGCAGAATATCAATCAGCGCAGGTGTCAGGGTTAAGAGACTCGGGACAGAAATCACGAATCGCAAAATTCACATTTGACATCGACCGAAAATCCACTACCATACGGTTGTGGATAAATTAGGTACAACATTTGCGGCTTTGTCTGATCCAACCCGGCGAGCGATGATCCAACGACTCTCCCACGGGCCCGCCTCTGTGCATGGATTGACGGAACCGTTTGCACTCTCGCAGCAGATGATTTCAAAACATATTGCCTACCTGGTGCGGGCGCGGATTGTAATCAAGACGAAGCGTGGACGAGAGAGTGTGTGCACGCTTAGGCCCGAGGCGATTAAGACAGTCAGCGACTGGGCGATCAGCTATCGCCGCTTCTGGGAAGAGAGTTTCGACAAACTGGATGTAGTTGTAAAGCAAATGAAGAAAGAGGAGGTCAGAGATGACAGAAAGCACGGTTAGCGAAATTGAGCGGATGGTCGTTACAAGAGTTTTTGATGCC
>JAUTWX010000022.1 GCA_030838385.1 Acidobacteriaceae bacterium | reverse complement strand
TCGCCTTCGACAAATCCGTTATCTACGGCGCCGAGGGAAAGCTGGAATTGGTTCGGCTGCAAAACCTCACCGGGTACGTGAGCTACTCCTACATGGTCGGGAATGTCTGGTTCCCGGTAACCGGTGGACTTTTTCTGGGCGACGACGCGGCTAACGCTTTATCGCAACTCAATGGACATTTTCCCAATACACAGGACCAGCGCAACACGTTGCGTACGCGATTTCAATATCAGGCTGCGCGCCGCCTCTGGTTAGCCACCGGCGCTTCTTATGGATCCGGCTTGCCTTTCGAGTATGGAGGTACTGAGGCCGATGCTCTCGCTTTGTATGGGCCCGCGGTTGTCAGCCGCATCAATTTCGATCGTGGACGCATTCGGCCGTTGCTGGCCATCAGTGCATCCTTAGGTCTGGATGTCTACAAGAGCGAGAAGTTGAACGCGCGCCTGCAACTCGACGGAGATAATCTGAACAACCGTCTCAATGTCATTGACTTTAACGGCCTTTTCTCCGGAAACGCGATTGCGCCCGGACGGAGCTGGGGGCTTCGCCTCACAACCAGCTTCTAGATTCACCCGCGAACGTTCCCTACACATCATCTCCCGGCAGGACTCTTTCTCGTACCAAACGACGCATGGATTTGTTTGGCATATTCCGCCGCCTTTTCCAGGATCGCCGGCTCGTCGAGAGTGAGCATGCGTCGATCTTCCATGAGCACTTTGCCGCCAACGACGGTGGTCCTCACATCAGAGGACTTGAGCGCATAGACGATCGCCGAATAGACGTCATACATCGGGGTGGCGTGCGCAGCGCCGGTGTCCACCACGATGAGATCTGCCTTCTTGCCCACTTCCAGGGAACCGACCTGCCGCTCAAGATGCAGTGCGCGTGCGCCGGTGATGGTCGCCATCTCAACCACCTGCGCCGCCGACAGCGCCTTAGGGTCCATGCGCGAGAACTTTTGCTCCTTTGCTGCGAGGTCCATCTCCTCAAACATGTCCTGATTGTTATTGCTGGCCGCGCCGTCCGTTCCGATACCCACGGCGACTCCCGCCGCAAGCAACTCAACCGCCGGCATCAGGCCCGCAGCCGTCTTCATATTGCTCGAAGGGTTGTAGGAGCAGCCCACGTCGAAGTGAGCCAGCGTCCGCACGTCCGCCTGATCTAACCAAATGCAGTGCGCCCCGAGGACATTCGGCGCCAGCACGCCGATCCGCGACAGATATTGGACGGGCGTGAGGCCATGGTCATGCCGGCTCTTCTCCAGCTCGAAAGGGGCTTCGGCTACATGGATCAGAAGCGGCGCCTGATCGCGCTGAGCCAACGCCGCAGCATCCTTAAGCAGCGTCTCCGGGCAGGTATAGATGGAGTGCGGCGCAACCGCAGGCGTGATGAGCGGGTCGCCCTTCCAATGCTTAACAAACGACTCAGTATAGGTGAGCGCCGCCGCGGGGGTTGCGCTGTCGGGTGAAGGAAATCCGATCAGGGTTTCTCCCAGTACGCCCCGCATACCCGCGGCCTTCATAGCTGCTGCTACATCTTCTTCGAAGTAGTACATGTCGGCGACGGTGGTTGTGCCGCCGCGCAACATTTCCAGCATGCTAAGCCGCGTTGACCAGGTAACGAAATCCCTGGTGACGTAGCGGTGCTCGGCAGGAAAAATATACTTGTTCAGCCAGTCATCCAGGGAAAGATCGTCCGCCAGGCCGCGGAAGAGGCTCATGCTCATATGCGTGTGCGCGTTGATCAGTCCCGGAAGAACGAGTCCGCCCCGCGCATCGATCACCTTATCCGATGCATACCTGGCGTCGATATTTGCGTTTGAGTCGACGGCGGCGATGGCGTCTCCCTGAACCGCAATCGCCCCGTCGTCCAGGATGCGGCGTGTTCCATCCATCGTAACCACTGTGCCGTGCGCCACGATCAAATCAACTCGCTGCCTGGCAAACGCCGGCTTCGCGTGAAACACAGCCGTCAGGCAGCAGATCATGAGCCAGCAAAGGCTCCAGCGGCGACCGCTACGAAAGCGAGTGACCGGCCTGAGTAGACGGCAGTTCGGGAAGTTCTGTGTTGTATTCACGCGCGGACTGAGTAGATCATCCGGCCTCAGACTAAGCGCCATAATGGACCGTCATCGGTTAAGGTGAGCAGGGCATGACACCATTGCAACAGCACCTCGTATTATGCCCTATAAGCTCGGTATCGATTATTTTCGGAACCTCTTCGAGACCGTGTCTGTCCCGAAGAATCCGTCGCACGCTGGTTTGGCACTGCCGTGCGACGAGATAAAATTATCCCTGCATCTGTGAATCTGCGCTTCAGCGAGGGAATGGATTTGCGGCAAATCGTGTGGGCTGGATGGGAAGAAACGATAGCATGAATGAGAATTGCAGCAGAACGAGGCAGGTCAGGTGACGACGCTTAACGGATCGGATCAAGCTCCTCTTGCGCAAGCGGTACTCGCGCCACTCACGCGCGCCGCCATCTTCCTGGTTGTCACCGTGAAGCCGGAGGCGGAGAGCTACGCCACCCTGCGCTCGTTTTGC
>JAUTWX010000525.1 GCA_030838385.1 Acidobacteriaceae bacterium | reverse complement strand
TGCGGATAAAGCTGTGGATGCGCTGAAGAAGAGCAAGCCTGCCGCGTTCTACACGCCGGCTGCCGCCGCTCGCATTTGCACTGGCAACTTCGAGGACAATCTGCCGCAGCTCGCCGAGTGCGACTGGATCATCGAGGCGGTGACGGAGGATCTGGGGATCAAGCAGCAGCTGCTGGCGCGCGTCGCGCCGCATGTGCAGCCGTACGCCTTTCTGACGACGAACACCAGCGGCATCCCGGTTGGCTCCATCGCCAGCGTGTTGCCTGCTGAACTGCGGCGCCGCTGGTTTGGCACGCACTTCTTCAACCCGCCTCGCTATATGCGGCTGGTCGAAGTCATTCCCGGCCCGGATACGGATCCAGCCGCAATGGCAGCACTTTCCGTGTTCCTCGATCAGAACCTCGGCAAGGAGGTCGTCCGTGCGCGCGATACGCCGAACTTCATTGCGAATCGCATCGGCACCTTCTTCATCCTGGAGACGCTGCGCGTGATGGAGGAAGAAGGCCTGAACGTGGAGGAAGTGGACGCGCTGACCGGCACCGCCATCGGCCTGCCGCGCACCGGCACCTTCCGACTGGCGGACATGGTGGGGTTGGACATCCTCTCGCATGTGGCGCGGAACTTCGCCCGTGCTCGTCAGGCTCAGGCAAAGGAGGATGCCGGCGGCCAGGCGGCATTGCCGCCGTTTCTGGAAACGATGCTGGAGCGCAAGTGGCTGGGCGACAAGACCGGCGGTGGCTTCTACAAAAAGGAGCGCGGCGCGGACGGCAAGGAGGTGCGCCTAGTGCTGGACCTGAAGACGCTGGAGTATCAGCCATCCTCCAAACCCCGGCTGGCCACTCTGGAGATGGCAAAGAATGTGGATTCCCTGCCCGAGCGGCTGCGGATGTTGTTGACCGCCGATCAGAAGAAGGACAAGGCAGCGCGCTTCCATTGGAAGCTGCTGACACGGCTGTGGAACTACTCGGCCGATTGTCTGCCGGAGATCGCCGACTCTGCAGCGAGCATCGATGCGGCCATGCGGGCAGGGTACAACTGGCAGCTCGGACCCTTCGAGATGTGGGACGCGGTGGGCGTCGCCGAGACCGTGAAACGCATGCAGGCAGCGGGCGAGCGGGTCAGTCCGATAGTCGAGACCATGCTGAGCAGCGGCGCTGCAAGCTGGTACAGCGACAACGGGGCTTCGAGCTATGATCCAGCGACGCAGCGCTATCAACCGGTGGCGCGTCCCGCAGGCATCGCGCGTATTGCCAGCTTCCGCGCCAGCAACGGGATCGTACGCGGCAACCCTGGCGCTTCTCTCATCGATCTGAGTGACGGCATCGCCTGCATCGAGCTGCACTCGAAGAAGAGCGCGATCGGCGACGATATCATGCGCCTGATCACGAAGACCCTCGAGCCCGTATCCGATGCGGTGCGCGACTTCCGCGCCTTCGTCATCTCGAGTGATGCGGACAACTTCTCCGTCGGCGCAAATCTGATGCAGCTCCTGCTGGCGGCGCAGGAGGGAGAGTGGGAGGACGTGGACCTGACCATCCGCGCCTTCCAGCGCATGACACAGTCGATTAAATTCTGTCCGCGGCCGGTCGTCGTCGCCCCGTATGCACTGTGCGTGGGTGGCGGCACGGAAATCTCGCTCCATGGCGCACGGCGGCAGGCGCATGCCGAGCTGTACATGGGATTGGTCGAGACGGGCGTCGGTCTCATCCCTGGCGGCGGCGGCACCAAGGAGTTTGCGTTGAAGGCGACGGACGAGGCGGTTCGTTCCTTCGGCGATGCAACTCGAGTCGCGATCTCGACCGAGCTGGTCGACACCATGAAACAGGCCTTCGAGACGATCGCGATGGCGAAGGTCTCGACTTCCGCAGCCGAAGCCAGGACACTCAATCTGCTGGCCGCTGATGATGGCATCACTCTGAACCGCGAACGGCTGCTGCTGGACGCGAAGGCGGCGGCGGAAGCCCTTGCCGATGCCGGCTACCTGCCGCCCGCGATGCGTATGGACATTCCGGCCGCGGGCGAAAGCGTACTCGCGACTTTGAAGCTGGGCGCCTACATGATGCAGCAGTCGGGTTACGCGAGCGACCATGATGTGAAGGTCGCGAGCCACGTCGCGCATATCCTGTGCGGCGGTCGCGTGGCGCCGGGCACGCGTGTGACTGAGCAGTATTACCTGGACCTCGAGCGTGAGGCATTCCTCTCGCTCTGTGGCGAGCGCAAGACGCAGGAGCGCATCGCGTACACCTTAAACAGCGGTAAACCACTAAGGAATTAGTCATGCAGGATGCAGTGATCGTAAGCACCGTCCGCACCCCGGTGGGCAAAGCGGGACGAGGAAGCCTGGCCACGGCGCGCCCGGACGATCTGGCCGCCACCGCCATCGAAGGAGCGTTCTCTCGCGTTCCCCAGCTCGACAAGAATGAGGTCGACGACGTGATCCTGGGCTGCGCGCATCCCGAAGCCGAGCAGGGCATGAACGTGGCACGCATTGCGAGCCTGCGCGCTGGTCTACCCGTCGAAGTTTCGGCCATGACCGTGAATCGCTTCTGCGCCTCCGGTTTGCAGGCAATTGCGCAGGCGGCAGATCGTATCCGTGGCGGTGGCGCATCGGTTGTCGTGGCGGGCGGCACCGAATCCATGAGCATGATTCCGATGGGCGGCCATAAGATCAGCGCCAACCCATGGCTGGTAGACAATATGCCCGCTGCGTACCTGTCGATGGGCCTCACCGCAGAACGCGTGGGCGAACGCTTCCATGTCTCCCGGGAGGATGCAGACGGTTTCGCCCTCGCCAGCCACCAGAAAGCGCTGAAGGCGATTGCTGACGGGCGCTTCGCCGATGAAATTGTGCCGGTGGAGTGGACCGAGCGCACGCCCAAGGCCGGTTCGGCGAAGCCGACGGAGCAAAAACGCAGCTTCCGGATTGATGAAGGTCCACGTGCCGACACCTCGTCAGAAGCACTGGCGAAGCTAAAGCCGGCGTTTCACTCCAAGGGCACCGTGACGGCGGGCAATTCTTCGCAAACCTCGGACGGCGCGGCTGCCACTATCGTGACCAGCGCGGAGCGCGCTGCGGCGCTGGGCATGAAGCCGATGGCACGCTTTGTGGCTTTCGCTACAGCAGGATGCGCTCCGGACGTGATGGGCATTGGGCCGGTGCATGCGGTGCCGAAGGCACTGAGGATCGCAGGGCTGAAGCTTGAGGACATCGGGCTGGTCGAATTAAACGAGGCATTTGCCGCGCAGGCACTTGCGGTAATCCGTGAATTGGGTCTGGATCCGGAGATAGTCAACGTGAACGGCGGCGCCATCGCTCTGGGTCATCCGCTGGGCTGCACCGGAGCCAAGCTGACCGCCACGCTGCTGCACGAGATGCAGCGTCGCAAAGTACGCTACGGGCTGGTGACGATGTGCGTGGGCGGCGGCATGGGCGCTGCCGGCATTTTCGAGAACCTCAATTGATTTTGTAACCACTGGAGCGACATGATGGCAACGCTGGCGTCACACCCGAGTACGGTCAAAGCAGCTGCGGGGGGTAGCTTCCTGCTGGAAGAGCGCACCCCACAGGAGGTCTTCACACCGGAGGACTTCAATGACGAGCACAGGCAGATCGCCGAGACGGCGTCCAATTTCGCGCAGAAGGAGATTTTGCCAGCAGCAGATGCAATCGAGGCGAAGGACTACAAGGTGACACGCGCGTTGCTCGCCAAGGCGGGCGAGCTCGGGCTGATGGCCACCGATACACCGGAGGAATACGGCGGTCTGGCAATGGACAAGGTCGCATCGGCCATCGTCGGCGAAAAGCTATCCGTGCTGGGCAGCTTCGCCACTAGCTTCAGCGCGCACGTCGGCATCGGCATGCTGCCGATCATCTGGTACGGCACGCCGGAGCAGAAACAGAGATATCTTCCGAAGCTCGTCACCGCTGAGTGGGTGGCTGCCTACGCACTCTCGGAGGCCTCCTCTGGCTCGGATGCAATGAGCATGCGGACCCGCGCCGTGTTGTCGCCCGACGGGCAACATTACATCCTGAATGGCGAAAAGATGTGGATCACCAACGCTGGCTTCGCGGACCTGTATACGGTCTTCGCCAAGGTCGATGGCGAGAAGTTCACCGCCTTCCTGATCGAGCGCGATGCTCCAGGCTTCGCCGTTGGCGCGGAGGAGCACAAGCTCGGCATCCGCGGCTCATCCACCTGCCCGCTCATTCTCACGGATTGCAAGGTTCCTATCGGCAACCTGCTTGGCGAACTCGGCAAGGGGCATCACATCGCGTTCAACATCCTGAACATCGGCCGCTTCAAGATGGGGGCAGCCGTGCTTGGCGGCGCAAAGAACTCGCTGGTAAACGCGGTGCGCTATGCGAAGGAACGCAAGGCATTCGGCAAGACCATTGGCGAATTCGGTTTGATTCAGCAGAAGCTGGCCGAGAGCGCAACCGGCGTCTTCGTGAGCGAGAGCATGGTGTACCGCACCGTTGGGATGATCGATGCCGCACTGGGCTCGCTCGAAGGTGAGAACGCAACGAACCCGCGCGAAATTCAGAAGAAAATCGAGGAGTATGCCGTCGAGTGCTCGATCCTGAAAGTCTGGGGATCGGAGATGCTGGAGATGGTGGTCGATCACACGCTGCAGATTTATGGCGGCTACGGCTACGTGGAAGAATATCCGGCGGAGCGCGCCTATCGCGACTCGCGCATCAATCGTATCTTCGAGGGCACGAACGAGATCAACCGGATGATCATCACCGGCTGGTTGATGAAGCGGGCAGCCAGCGGGCAACTGCCGCTGCTGGGTGCGATCAAGAAGCTGATGGCCGAGGTGATGGAGCCGCCCTCCTTTGACAGCGGTGACGAGACAGACGATCCGCTCGCCGGGGAAGCTGCGCTGCTTGCCAATCTCAAGAAAGCCGCTCTCTTCTGTTCCGGTTCGGCCACGCAGAAGTACATGCAGACGCTGCAGGACCAGCAGGAGATCATGGGCGACCTGGCCGACATGACGATCCAGGTCTACGCGCTCGAATCGGCGCTGCTGCGTGCGCGCAAACTCGGCGTTCAGCTCCAAAAAGCGCAAACCCAGACCGCATATGCCATGGTGAAACTATGCGCGGCAGATGCGCTTGGAGTCGTGGAGAAGGCAGCGCGGCGCGTCCTCGCAGCCGTTGCCGAGGGCGACATGCTGCGCACACAACTGGCTATCCTGCGCCGGCTCTTGAAGCACGCCCCGCAGAACACGATTGCACTGAGCCGCATGGTGGCGCAGCGTCAACTCGACGCAGGCGGCTACAAACTGTAGCGTCTCATCAACGCAGCTTGCCCAGCGAACGCACTCCATAGGCGGCCTCCTCGAGAAAGGTCTCGGGATGCATGTTCGCTGGTGGCGGCAGATTCATGCGCGCCGCAGTCGATGCGACCAGGCGCGCAGCAAGAGACTGTCGCACGTCCAGCGCCATGTCGAGACGTCGCTCAAGAAAGGCTTCGATCGCCTGGAGGTCTGCCAGACCCAGCCGGCTGAGCGCATCTGCGGGAATGGTGGTGGCCCGCGGAGCAGCAGGCGCCTGTGGCATGGTCTGCGTGAACAACCGGGTATTGCCCAGGAGTGATGCATCGCGCGTCTGCCCTTCGTGCACGACCAGCGTGCCGGCAACCAGATCGCCGAGCCGCTGATTGCGCTTCGTAATGAAAATGCTGATGGTGCCCACCGCGTAAAACGTTGGCAGAAAATCGATGGCGCGCACTAAGTTGCGCGAGAGCGATTCGAAGATGGTGATAGCGCGGCCGCTCTGCTGGATAACACGGATCTTCGCGACGCGCTTTCCCGGCGTCTGTCCATGCCACAACCCTTCAAACAAAGTGAAGTAGCCCCACTGCAGCAGAAACGGAATCAGGACCAGCATTGCGACCACCCACTTCGCGCTCGCCGACTCAAACTTCTGCATGCTGGGCAGAAAGAGCATGGCGCCCAGGATTAACACGACGAACGCGGCAAACTGCAGCGCGTAGTCGATCAGGATGGCGATGAAGCGGCTGCCGATTCCGGCGAGCGGAAATTCCAGCGCCACCAGCTCCGGTGTCTCGATGCTAAGCTGATCACCGAATTTCATGATCTCGAACCATTGGATTGAGAAGCGCCGTCCTCACTGGGACCGGCTGGCGGCACTGGCGGCCGAGTGTCAGGGCTCCGGTGTGCGCCGGCTGGGGCGCGACGAGCTGCGCGAACTGGCGCTGCTGTACCGGCAGGTGGCGAATGATCTCTCCGTGGTGCGGCAGGATGGGACGGCACGGTCCACGGCCCACATGCTGAATCAGCTGCTGGGCCGAACACACAATATCCTCTACTCCAGCCGCAGGCGGAGCTTTCTCGGCGTCCTCACATTCCTTCGTAAGGATTACCCGCGTCACTTCCGCCGGCTGCTTCCCTACACGCTCACAGCGATCGCATTATTCGCCGTCGGACTGCTTCTCGGATCCATTCTTACTGTGACGCGGCATGGCTTCATGGAGAGTTTGCTTGGTCCCAACATGGTGGAGACGATTCGCCATCATCAGATGTGGACGCACTCCATCGTCGGCATGAAGCCGCAGGAGAGCAGCCGGATCATGACCAACAACCTGAGCGTGACCTTCATCACCTTTGCTGCCGGTATCACGGCGGGCCTGGGTACGCTGTGGCTCATCTTCTTCAACGGGCTGTTCATTGGCGTTATCGCAACAGCTTGCCAGCAGGCACACATGTCGCGCGACCTGTGGAGCTTTGTCTGTCCGCATGGATCGCTCGAGCTGCCGGCGATCTTCATCGCCGGCGGTGCAGGACTGCGGCTAGCCAGCGGCATGCTCTTCCCCGGGCTCTACAGCCGCCGCGATTCCATCGCAAGCGCCGGTCGCGAGGCGGTGCGGCTTGTCGCCGGCATCATTCCCATGCTGGTGATCGCAGGCACCATCGAGGGATTTTTCTCGCCTTCGGGAGCGCCCGCCGGACTGAAATTCGCGGTGGGTGCGACGCTCTTCACCTTGCTACTGGTCTGGCTTTTCTCATCACCGGGAGATGAGCCAGTTGAGAGCGCCGCGGCATCCACATCCGTCAGATCTACAGCAGGCCCTGTTCTTTCACTTCCAGATAGCGGTTGAGCACGGAGCCGGCAAGCGATTGCGGCTGCGTTTCGAGCGTCATCGCGCCGCGCTCCTGCAGGCGCCGCAGCAGGCGCTCACGGCGATCCAGCAACTCCTGCGCAGCCGCGGTTTCAAACATCGCATCCACCGTATGCGGCATAGCATCGGCTTGCCGCTGCACATCGAGCTGGGAGATCGCGATGAAGAGTAGCAGATGCCGTCGCACCAGGTGTGCCGCGGCGTCCAGCACCTCGGGCTGCATCGCGCTCGCGGCGAAATCAGTCATCCACAGGACGAGACTGCGACGCGACTGGCGATGCATCAGGGTTGCCGTGGCACGCAGATGATCCGCTTCGAGCGCTTCCGGCCTCACCTGCGCCAACGCGTCGAGCAGTATCCGCAGATGCGCCGCACCGCGGCCGGGCAGAACAAGCTGCTGTGTGTCGCGCCCGTATGCGAGCAAGCCGACACGATCACCCGACGTGAGTGCGATCTGCGCGAGCGCCAGCGCCGCGGCCGTCGCCTGATCCAGCTTGGTGTAGCGGCCCACGCGTGCGCCCTGCAGCCGGCCAGAGTCGAGCACCAGCCACACCGCCTGGCTCTTCTCCGTTTCGTAGAGCCGCGTCACCGGCGATCCGCGCCGCGCCGACGCCGTCCAGCAGATATCGCGGATCTCGTCGCCTTCCAGATAGTCACGCAGGCTTTCAAAGTCGCGGCCCATGCCGCGCTGCCGGCGCATGCGCATCTGCAATTCGATACGGCGGTGCCGCGCCAGATAGAGGCGATTCTCCTCCGGCGTGCGCAGCGTGGGATAGATGCGAACCGTCTGGGTAAGAGTGGCCACCGCCCAGCGCTCTGCCAGCCCGATGTTCGAGCGATATTGCACGTATACATTGCCGGTCGCGTGATCACCGCGCTGCGCGGGAGTGAAGCGATACCGCACCGCCACGCGCGCTTCAGGATACGCATCGACCGAGTAGCTCACCGGCTGATCGAGAAACGGGGCCGGCAGATCGTCGAGCAACGTGCAGTGGATCAGGCGGCCACCATGCTGCGTGATCGCGAGCTCCAGCTCCACGTCGCGGCCGAGCGAAGGCGCGCCAAGCCACTCGCGTGCGATATCGATCGAGCGGGGCGCAGGCAACCGTGCTCCATCCACAATGGCAGCGATGATGACGCAGGCATCCCACGCCAACATGCCCAAGGCATAGCGCGCACGAAAGAACGCCGGAGCCAGAAAGAGGCAGCCCGCGAGCAGCAGGTAGAGAGCGCGCGGCGTTAGCGCCCAGGGCAGGCGGCCGCGCGGCTGTGCGGCTGCGCGCGCAGCCTCTGGCTGCACGGTGAACGGATTCATCGTGTCCGTTCTGTCTGGCGAGGAACGGGCACTGCTGCGATGACGTCCGTCAACACGCGATCTGCATCGAGACCTTCCAGCTCTGCCTCCGGCCGCAGAATCATGCGGTGCCGCAGCACTGGCAGCGCAGCCTGCTTCACATCGTCGGGAATCACGAAGTCGCGGCCATCGAGCGCCGCATAGGACTGCGCCACGCGCATCAGGCTGACGGCTGCGCGCGGGCTTGCGCCGAGCGTCAGGGAAGGCCACTCGCGCGTGCGCCGCGTGATGCCGAGCAGGTAGTCGTAAAGCTCCGGCTCAATGCGCACCAGGCGCTGCTCCGCCTGCGCCGCTGCAAGCAGCCCCGCGGGCGCAGGCGTCAGCTCAGTGTGGCTGGCTGGATCGAAGCCGGCATGATGCCGCTCCAGCACCAGTCGCTCCTGCTGCGCGGTCGGGTAGCCGACACGAATCTTCATCAGGAAGCGATCCAGTTGCGCCTCGGGCAGCGGATACGTTCCCTCGAAGTCGATGGGGTTCTGCGTAGCAAAGACGGTGAAGACCTCCGGCAGCGGACGCCGCTCTGTGTCCGTGGTCACCTGGCGCTCTTCCATGCACTCCAGCAGCGCAGATTGCGTGCGCGGGGGCATGCGGTTGATCTCATCCACCAGCAGAAAGTCGGTGAAGACCGGACCCGGGCGGAAGGTCATCTGCGCGCCCGCAGCCTGCAGGATGCTGGTGCCGAGAATATCGGCCGGCATCAGATCCGGCGTCGCCTGCACCCGGCTGAACTCGAGCCCGAGAACGCGGCCCAGCAGCTTGACCAGCAGCGTCTTCGCGATGCCCGGCACTCCTTCGATGAGCGCGTGGCCGCGGCTGAGTACGGTGATGAGCGCCTGATCGATCAGCTCGGTCTGGCCGGCGATCACCTTGCCGATCTCGGCGCGGCCGTGCTCCAGCAGCCGCATGGTCGCTGCGATGTTCGGTGGTGCTGTTGGCGCGGGTGGCTCAGGCGGTGCGGCGCTGAGTGTGGTCTTTGCGGGCGTCGGCGGGTGCGTACTCGGGTCCAATGGTTCCTCGATAGTTCGCCAGATGTGTAACTTTCGTCGTGCTCGATTCCGCTCGCCGCATCACGAGTTCGTTATAGCCGGCCAGCGCCTTGACCAGGGTCAACGCCTGGCGCGGGTTCAGGCTTGAAAGCCGGCCGGCGTTCTCGCAGGCTTCAAGATCGCGTTGCAGCGAAGGCGCCATGATACCGAAGCGCTCAGTGAGCGTCGCGGCCAGTGTAGCCGCATCCGCTGTCTGCGCTCCGGAAATGCCGTGGCGCTGTGCCAGCCGGGCGCGAAAGCGCTCGTAGGCGATGGTGACCGGCACGTCATTCGCACCTGAGGAGCGGTAGAGACCGCCAAGCGAGCGCACGAACTCCATGGGAGAGGTGCGAGCCAGCTCGGGCAGTGGGCGCAGGGGGCCGCTGCGCCGTCCGCGGGCCAGCACCAGCAGCAGCCCGATCAGGAATAGCTGTCCTATGAGGGCAAGGACGATGCGATCCGAAAACGGATTCCATGCAGCGGTTGGCGCTGCGTGCAGCGACTCGTCCCACACGATGCGATCGCCGTGCTGGAGTTGCAGGCTGTTCAGCAACAGGTCCAGGCTGCCGCGCGCGGTGATGTCCTGATTTTCGAGTGGCGACGCGCTGGCCCACCACACCACGGTGCCCTTCTCGACCGCGTAGGTCACGACGACTCCCTCGCCGGCGCATAGGAAGGCAGCGCGCTGGGATGGCCGGTCCATCTTCCATACACTGCGAATCCCCCGCATCACAACCTTGCCGTCAGCGGCCAACGGCGAGAAGCCCACTGGCTCCGCCTCGCAAATGCCGCCCACCAATTGCGACGGCGACTGGTTGTCGAGGTTCTCATCCGGCACGGCGGCAGCCGCAAGAAAGCCCGCAGCCAGTACCCGGCCGCCCCGTGCCAGCACGCGCCGCACCGCGGCCGCCTCCTGCTGACTCGGCGCGCGCGTGGGCTCCGCCAAGATGAGGACGGTGTGTACATCCGCAGTATCGGCAATGGAGCCGAGCGGTCCCTCGGAGCGCTCCACGCGATATCCCATGTGCGCGAGCAAGAGATATGCTGCCTTCGCCCCGTGCGGCGCCGTGGAGTAAGTAGACGGAATATAGTTGTCTGCCTGCTCTTCGGGATGCACGAGAACTAACAGCACGGTAGTGCACAGCGCGAGTATTGCCGTGATTAGCAGCAGGCGCTGGTCGCGGCGGTCGAGCGAGGCCAGCAGCTTCATCGTGCCACCAGCCGCTCAAAGAGCTGGCGGGCAGCATCGCAATCCGGCTTCGTCGCCGTTTCCGATCCGTACCAGCAGGTCTCGAAGCGCCGCGTCAGCAGGCGCAAATCATCGTGCTTAGCGTGGCCGGGCAAGAGCAGCCGCAGATATTCGCGCGGGGTGCGAGCGCGATCCATAGGCCACTGGCCGCGCGATTCGAAGCGTGCGATCGTTGCCCAGTAATAGCCGCGCACGGCATCGCGCCAACGCTGCTGCTGCGCAGCTTCATCTGCCTCCTCGCGCAGGCGTTCCCAGTTGCGCATGGCCGGCGCATTCTGAAGCTGCTGCGCGGCCTCAGCCTGCAATCCGCGTGCACGACGGGTCTGCCGTACAAACCAATAGGCCAGGCCCAGCCCCGCAAAGGCCACCAGTCCCCACTCCAGCAGGAGTCCCAGCCAGCGGCGATGCGCACTGTACTCAACAAGTCCGGTGAGCCGCCGGTTGATCCAGATCGCTATCGCCTCAAGCACGCGCTGCGTGAGCGAGCGGTCCGCGCGGCGGAACTCTGCGCGTTTCAGGATCGCTGTCAGCGCGCTGCGCTCCGCATCGTGATCGGAGAGCGCGGAAGGCGTGGATGCGGATAGCCCCGGCGCTTCAGACTCTTCGAGCTGAATGCGCTGCGCGGCGGCGCTCAGCAGCGGCCCGGCATCTACGAGGCTGATCTTGTGGCTGCCGATACGATCGAGCAGCCCGCGCAGCCAGCCATACGATATGCGCCGCGGACCCGCCTGCTGTGTGATCGTGACGACGACGTCAGGGCCAACTGCATCTGCGTTGCAGTGCGCCGCATCGATGTGCTGCTGGCATTGCGCAATCAGCGTAAAGAGCGTGTTCAGATGATCGCGGTACTCTGCCTGGCTTCGCGGCTGCGGTGTGATGGAGGCTGCACGGGCAGAGCCAAGGCCAGCGAGAATGCAAAGAGCGATCGTCGCCGGACGCATCGCCGGATGCATCTAGGTTGCCGGCCCAGGCGGCTCGGTCTGCGGCGCCAGAGAGCGGGGCACAACACTGCCGGAAGAAATCTCTTCCGGCGTCAGCGCCGCCTGTTCCATCAGCCACTCCACGTCATAGCCCTCCTTGCGGATACGCTGATCGTAATAGAAGAGCGTGAGCGCGATGGAATAGATCGGCAGCACGAAGGCGCCGCTGAAAGATGAACCGAAGGACGCGGCGATCTGTGTGGTCAGGGTAGGAACGCCTCTGCTCTTCCACAGCAGGATAAACATCGGAATCTGGATGGCGTATTGGATCACCATCATCACCGCGACCACCAGCAGCAGCATGACAAAGATGCGGCCAATGCCGCCCTTGGTGAGAACGCTGCTGCGCTTCAGCGCGCGATGCACCGTCAGATTCTCCATGAGCGAAGCGGGCACGGAAAGCGCCCAACGCAGCAGCCACCAGACGGCAACACACATGCCCGCCAGCATCACGATCACCATCAGGCCAACGATAATGCCGCGACTCATTCCAGCAGGCAGAAATACAGCCGGCACGATCATGATGCCCATGAGTACCGCGATCGGCAGCACAGCATACGTATCCATTGCCACCAGTATGAGGATGTAGCGATACCAGCGACGGCCAACGTTCACATACGCTTCGCGGATGGTACATGTCTGTCCCAGGTAGTTTCGCGCGACGGCATGCATCACGGCAGCCATCGCGATGGCCACCGGCAATATCGTGAGAAGCGCGATGACGATTCCTACCCCTGCACTCAAGCCGATAAATACGCGCGTGTTGGTATGCGCGCGAGAGTGGAACAGCACGTCAGCCAGCAGGCTGAGGACCAGAATCCCCGCGTAAGAGATTCCGGCGATACCGAAGTAAAGCAGGAAATGGCTGCGGTACATCTGCGCCGTGCGGTCGAGGATCTCACCGAGGCTGGACGGACGGAGCTCTGCACGCATGCGGCTACCCTGATTCTGCGAGCTGCCGGGTTTGCGCGGCCCGGCGTTGCAGGTTACCTGCTTCGCAGGCGGATCGTATCACAGCGCCTCAAGCGTTCGCGATTGCAAAAGCACACCCGCAGTTACGCGCAGCGCTAGGTGATGGCACGAGTCTTCAAATCCAGGGTGAAGGCGTCATCCGGCGTCTTGGTGGTGCCCGCGTCCTCGGCCGGGTGGAACTCCATTCGCAGGGTGGCCGCGGTCACGATCACCCGCATGTAGCCGTAGTGAGTATCGTCATAACTCGCAAGGGTCAGCGTACCGTCCACCGCCATCGGCGTCCGGATGGCATTGCCGCTCGCGGTTGTCCGCATCTTGGTCAGGCCATGCCCTCCCATGCCAGCGACGATGTAAGGGATCGTCAGTCCGGAGACGGTACGCGTGTAGCGCTGGTAGTTGTGCGAGTGCGCGGAGAGCACGACGTGCGGCCAGAAGCCGGCTTTGGTCGCGGCATCGTCCATGTCCTGCAGCATGCGAGGACTGCCGCCGTGATTCACTCCACCGGTAAACGGCGGGTGGTGCACTGCCACCAGCACCGCGCCAGGAAACTTTTCACTCTTGCAGCGGGCGAGTGCGGTCTGCAGATACGTAAGCTGGTCATCGTTGAGCGTTTTGCGGGTGCCGCCCTCGGTCGAGATCACGCCC
>JAUTWX010000517.1 GCA_030838385.1 Acidobacteriaceae bacterium | reverse complement strand
GTCGGATTTGGCGATACGGATCATAAACTCGGCCCCTCCAGTCTACGACTGCCTAGTTTAGACGCGCAGACTACCACCAATGCTGGATCACGAGCAGGACGATCAGCCCCAGGAGGCCGGCGCCAAGATCGTCCAGCATGATGCCCCAGCCGCCGGGCAGTCGTTCCAGCTTGCGGAGGGGCCATGGTTTGGTGATGTCAAAAAGGCGGAAGAGCGCCAGCGCGACCAAGGCGTGCTTGGTATGCGGGGGGCAGACGGCCAGGGTAAGCCACTGGCCCGCGACCTCATCGATGACGACATGGCCGGGGTCCTCGCGGCCGCTCTCGCGGGCCACTCGAGTGGCGGCGGGAATCCCTATGGCGGTGATGCAGACGACGGCAAGGAGGGTCACGAGGAAGGAGAACCCGTCTCCGCGACCGATCAGCCAGGTATGCGGAGTGATGGGCGCGAGAGCTGCGCGTGCTGTGGCAAGAAAAGGGACGGCGCCAAATTTCGCCGCTAGGAGCCACAGCAGCATCGCCGCAACCGAGCCCCACGTGCCCGGCCCAAGCTTGAGCAGCCCGACGCCAAAGAAGGTGCCGACAGCCCACGCCCAGAGCGTCCTCTTGCCCGTTGCGGGCGCTGCCGACGGCCTATCGTTCATTGCGCCAGGGGACGTTCATCGTTCATCTAAATCGTTCTCTTGCTGGGCGCGCCGCAGCGTGGCCTCGTCGATGTCCTCCAATACGTCAGGGTCGAGGATGGGAGAAGAGATGCGGTACTCACCGCTGGCCCATTTGCCTAGATCGATCACCCGGCAACGGTCGCTGCAGAAGGGCACGTTGGGATCGTCGAGCGGCACCACGGTCTTGCAGATGGGGCAGCGAAGGATTCTCGGCTTCGCCTGAGACATAACCACTCCTTAAAGCTATTTCTGACTCTTATTCGATGACGCGCGCGACCACATCGTAGTCGTGCGCTTCCGTGATTTCCGCACGATAGAAGGTGCCCGGCACCAGCGACTCGTGCGGCCCGAAATCGTTGATGTATACCTTGCCGTCGATCTCCGGGGCGTGGAACTGGGAACGGCCCTCCCACAGCAGCGGCGTCTCGCCGCTCTCGCCTTCCACCAGGATGTCCATCGTCCGGCCGATCCATTGTTCCTTGCCCTCGCGGCTGATCGACTGCTGCAGCTTCATCAGCGAGCGGCGGCGCGCTTCGATGGTGCGCTTCGGCACTTTGAGATCCTTGCCCAGATGGATGGATTGCGATCCCTCTTCGTCGGAGTAGGCGAAGGCACCCATCCAATCGAACTTTGCAGCGCGCGCGAAGTCCATCAGGGCGGCGTGGTCTTCCACCGTCTCGCCGGGGAAGCCGACGATGAAGCTGGTGCGCAGGGCGATGCCGGGCACAGCCGCGCGAACTTTTTCGAGCGTCTTCAGGAAAATATCGGCATTCGCGCCACGGCGCATGCGCTTCAGCACCGGCCCGGCGGCATGCTGCAGCGGCACGTCGAGATACTTCACGATGCTGTTGTGCTTCGCAATGGTGTCGAGCAGCCGCCCGGTGATCTTGTTGGGATAGGCGTAGAGAAAACGCAGCCAGGTCAGTCCGTCTATCTGCGCGAGGCGATCGAGCAGCGCGGCGAGGCCGTCTTTCAGCCCGAAGTCTTCGCCGTAGCAGGTGGTGTCCTGGCCGATCAGAGTGATCTCGCGCACGTCCCGTGCGACAAGCTGCTCTGCCTCCGCGATCACCGATTCGAAGCGCCGCGAGCGGAACTTGCCGCGCAGATTCGGGATAACGCAGAACGAGCAGGGATGATCGCAGCCTTCGGCGATCTTGAGATATGCAGAGGTCTTGCCGGTCGTGAGCAGGCGCGGCGTGGTCTCGTCGTAGAGATACGTCGGCAGTGCTGGTGCGGCGCCGTCCCACGCATCGCGCGCGAAGCGCCCTTGCTGCTCGCGCAGGTCGCCCTCTGCGCGCGAGGCAGCGGCGTCCGCTGGTGCATGGCGCGGTGTTGATGTTGCAGTCACGATATTGAAAAGCTGCGGCGCGGTGGATGCGGCTGGCTGCATGGGTGAAAGGCCTGCTGCAGTCAGAATCGCCTCCAACTCACCCGTTCCCACCACAGCGTCAACCTCGGGAATGTTCTTGCGGATCTCATCGCGATAGCGCTCGACCAGACACCCGGCGACGATCAGCCTGCGCGCTCGGCCTGTCGTCTTGTGCTGCGCCATCTCGAGGATGGTGTCCACCGACTCCTGCTTGGCCGAGTCGATGAACGAACAGGTGTTGACAACGAGAATCTCGGCCGTTTCCGCATCTGCGGTCAGCTCGGCACCGGCGCGGTCCAGCAGGCCCATCATGACTTCGCTATCGACAAGGTTCTTCGGGCAGCCCAGGCTGACAAATCCCACACGGGGGCGCGCGGGATTGGCAGCAGATGCCATTGGCGGCGCTTCCAGAATATCGGTGGGGTTCACTTAGCTATTTTAGCGGACCGCATATGCCGTGCCTCTACGGTGATATTCTTTTCCAGTGCCGGGTCCTACGCGACGGACTCCCGCCAACCCCGCCAGGTCCGGAAGGAAGCAACGGTAACGGGTCATTCCGGGCGCAGTAGGCCACCCGGTGCACTAAAGCGCTTCATTCGCGAGCGCCTTCCGAAGAACCCTCCACTGCACTGTTACTTTCCCTGTACCGCGTGGACATTCGAGCGCGTGGTCAGCGAGAATCAAAGGGCCAGCCATATGAGCCCAGCCGAGTTGCCAACCAGCACCGCATCCGCCGCCAAGCAGGCAGCCCGCGCCATCGATCACGTCGGGGGCGCGAAACAGCCACGTGTTGGAGTCTTCGGATGGGGCATTGTGGCGCCGAAATCGCCCAATATGGCCGCATTCGCGCGCAATCTGGCGAAATCCGAGAGCTGGCTGACACCTTTTGAAGGCTTCGGCCCCAGCAACTTCCTGGTCGGCCAGCCGGAGTTCGATTTCGAGCACTACAAGCCGTGGATCGACCAGCGATTCGCGCCTCGTCATTATCAAAATCTGAAAGAAAAGATGGACTACCCGTCGCTCTATGCGCTGGGTGCGTTCATCCAGGCGCTGGAGCAGAATCCTAGTCTTGAAAAGCTGATGCAGGAGCTGGGCAGCCAGGCGCACGTGTACGTGGGCACCGGCCTCGGTTCGGTGGACACGATGTACCAGTCCAGCGTGACCCTCTACATCGCACAGCAGCGCTGGAATCGCTTCTGGGGTAGCAAGGAGAACAACAGCGCGCTCAGCGCGTATCTGGATGGCCAGCTCAAGGGACTGGAGGATGTGCCGCTGAACCCGGCCGACGCCGAGGGCGATCTGGCGGAACTCGCTCTGGCCTGGGAGGCCTGGTGGATGGAGCGCTCGCCCGAGCTGCGCGAGTATCTGGATGATGCTGCAGCCATCGATGCGCTGGTGATGGAAGGCGAAGTGGAACACGGGAAGCTCCATGTGCTGCGCGAGCGCGGCAAGCGGCATGCGCGCCTGCAGGAGAAGTGGGGCGCGCCCGAGCCGCCGTGGAAGGTCTCCGCCAACCTGATCTGGAACATCCACAACACGCCGGCGTCGCAGGTGTCGATCGTGGGACGCATCACCGGCTTGGCCTTTGCACCGGTCGCAGCCTGCTCCACGTTTGGGGTGGCCCTGAGGCTGGCGATGCAGGCGATCGAGCGCGGCGAGGCCAAGGTGGTGGTGGTGGGCGCCACCGATCCGCCGCCGCATCCGCTGATCGTGGGCTCGTTCTACGGGGCGCGGGTGCTTTCTGCAAGCCGCCAGGTCTCCAACCCACTCACGCAGCTTCAGGGCACGCATGTTGCGGGCGGGTCGGTGGTGTGGATCGTCGGCGATATGGAGTACCTCGAATCCAAGGGCATGACACCGCTGGGCATGGAGCCGATCGCTGTGGGCGTAAGCTCGGACGCGCACCACATCATCACGCCGTCCATCCCGGGGCCGCAGGCGGCCATCCGGCAGGCGCTCGAAGAGGCGCATGCGACGCCGCAGCAGATCGCGACATGGGACCTGCACGCCACGGCGACGCCGGGAGACTATGCGGAGATCAGCACGTTGCGCACCATGCTCCCCGAGACGGTGATGGTGACCGCGCGCAAAGGCACCTTCGGCCACGGCATGAGCGCCGGCGGTGGCTGGGAGCTGACCGCGCAGTATCTGGGCTATGCCAGCGGGCATCTCTTCCCCACGCTGCTCACCGAGCAGACGCTGAATCCCGCAATCGCCGGCATCCACGGGCAGTTCGTCTTCGCGGACAGTTGCGTGGCGGCTGAAGGACTCGCCGGGAAGCTTTCCAGCGGCATCGGTGGAATTAATGCGTGTGTGATCTCGCGGCCGCTAACTTAGCCGAAGGAGTAGCTTTAGCCGACTCAGGAATGCGCAGGCTGGGCGGTGCTGCGGGTGCCGCTGCGCCGCCACTGCCAGAAGCCCCAGCCGAACGCCGCGAGGAAGAGCGCGAAGATGGCCCATCCGATCGCGCCGGAATAGCGCGCAAGATATTGGTTCCACCAGTGGACCATCTGGCGTCCATACCGGACTCCCAGCCACGCGACCAGAGCGTAGCGCGCGGTCCGCGCGATGGTGAATGCCGCCAGAAAGCGTCCGCGCGTCACGCCCATCGCGCCTGCGGCGGCGAGAAAGGGCATCAGCGGGACCGGCGGAGGATTGATGGCGGCAAGCGCCACGGCGGTGGCGCCATACTTCTTGACCCAGTTGGTGATGCGGTCGTAATAATGCTCCGGCACATAGCGGCGAAGCGCCTTCTCGCCGCCCTTTTTCCCCGCGGACCATGTTGTGAATGCGCCAGCCACCGCTCCGCCGACGGCCAGCGGCACCAACAGCCACGGACTGCCTTTACGCACCACCAGTATCAGGAGCAGCAGGTCCGTCGTTCCCGGGATGGGCAGAGGGAAGGGGCAGGCGTCAATCAAGGAGACGCTGAAGAGGCCGATCCAGCCCAGGCTGACGAGCCAGTGCATCGCACCGTGCCTCGCCCGTGCCGGGTGAGCGGCGGCGATGAGCGCCCGATTTCCAATCCACTCTCCCAGAGTCACGCTCCGTTGGACGCTCGAAAGCGGTCTCGAGTTCGGCCCTGGACCGCTAAAGAAAACGAAGATCGGGTATTTGAGGCAAGACCTTGCACTCGGCGGCAAGTGCGTAGAAGTGCCGCAGGCCCTCCACGCACTCTTGGTCGAGGATGTAGTGGATATTCCAACTCAGATAGGTATGGATGGTGCCGCGCGGGACGGCGATGCGCGCGGACCACTCGTCCGCGAGGGCTTCGATGTGAGCGAGCCCGGCATCGCGCGATGCGGTGAGGTCGCTTACGAGCTGGTCGCGCTGCTGGCTGGAGCGCACCGCGTCTTCGTGCACGCCCCACACGGCGGAGATCCAGGGCAGGCCAGTGAGTTTGCGCCACTCTGCGCCGAGGTCGAGATAGAGCAACTCCTCGCCGATACGCTCCTGTCGCGTGGCGCGGTCTTCGAGCGCGAGCAGCGCCGGATCGCCGATGAGCAGCGCGGCATCGCAGGCATCGAGCATCGCGTCGAGGTCGGGCGCGTGCGGCACAAAAGTGGCGGGGACCTGCCAGAAATGCCGCGCCATGATCTGCACATAGGCGAGCGTGGCGCGCGAGGAGGTGTCGGCTGCGATGCTGCGCACGCGTGCCAAGCCGCCGGCCGCCCGCACTACCAGGAGCAGGGAGCGGATCGCACCCTTCGATGCGATGGCGCAGCCAGGAACGATGCGGAGATGGCTGCTCTGCGCCAACGCAGCCGTGGGGACGAGTCCTAGATCGGCGGTGCCATCGGCGAGACGCTCGGCGCATTGCGCGGGCATCATGCTCTCGACCTCATAGCGTTCGGCGAGGGCAGCGGCGCGCGGTGGGTGGTCGAAGTCCCACATGAGCGGTGCGGGGTTGAGGAAGCGGATGGCAGCGACGCGAAGGCGGCTCACCGGTCAGTGTACCGGGAGCAGTCGTGTACCCCGTTTGTCGGATTGTCGCGGCCTCTTCACGCCCATAGGCTCAGCAACATACATGCCGGGCCCACAAACCATCTGCGTTCCTCCTCCTGCAACCGAAACGACCCTGGCATGGCTGGCGATGGCCCTGACACCCGGGCTGGGACCGCGCCGTATCCAGCGGGCTGTGCGTCGTCTGCGCGAACCGGCGGAGCTGTTCCGCATGCCGCTGACGGCGCTCGAAGCGCTGCAGATTCCCGTCGCCTCCGCACGGTTCATCGCCGAGGGCAAGGCGCGCAAGGCTGCTGAAGAGGAATGGCAGAAGATTGGCGAGGAGGGTTGCAGCCTCCTCACGCTGGCCGATGAGGAGTATCCGGAGCGGCTGCGCGAGATCTTCGATCCGCCGCCGGTGCTGTGGGTGCGTGGCGACCGTTCGCTGCTGTCGAAGCCAGCCATCGCGGTCGTGGGTACACGGGCGCCCAGTCCTTACGGCACGGGCATGGCGGAGATGCTGTCCCGCGATCTGGCGGCGCGCCGCATGGTCATCCTGAGCGGGATGGCGCGCGGCGTCGACACCGCGGCACACAAGGGCGCGCTGAGCGCCGGCGGCCGCACCGTGGCCGTGTGGGGCACGGGCGTGGATGTTGTTTACCCGAAGGAGAACAAGCGGCTAGCGGAAGAGATCATCCTCTCCGGCGGTGCCATCGTCTCCGAGCAGCCAATGGGCACCTTTCCTGCGCCGCAGAACTTTCCGCTGCGTAACCGCATCATCAGCGGCATGAGCGTGGGGGTGCTGGTGGTGGAGGCTGGAGAGCAGAGCGGCACGCGCATCACCGCACGCTGTGCGCTGGAGCAGAATCGGGACGTCTACGCGGTTCCGGGCAATGTGACCAGCCGGAATGCCTGGGGTCCGAACACGCTGATCAAGCAGGGCGCCAGGCTAACGGCGACCTGGGAAGACATCTGGGAGGAGCTTCCGACGCAGATTCGACTGGAGTTAGAGGGCAGGGACAGCGACCGTCACGGCGGCCAGGCGGACCTGTTCGTATCCTCATCTGCATCCGGGGAGGGGGTAACTGCATCCTTACTCCAGCAGGGAGAGGCGATGTTGCCCCCTGGCCCTCCTCTGAGCCCCGCCGAATCGGCCGTTTACGGCCTGCTGCGCATGGATCAGGCTCTCCAAATGGAGGAGCTGATGGAGCAGCTTGACGGCCAAGTCACTTCGGCTGAGGTATTTACGGCGCTCTTTGAGTTGGAGCTAAACAACCATATCCGGCAGTTGCCGGGCAAGAACTACGTCCGGCGCATGTAGCGGGAACCGCGAGCGCCCCGTTGCCGTAGTTGTAACCCTGTTGCCGTCCTGTCCATAGAAATATAGCGACCTCCGGAGAGGTCCGGCGTCTCATGCTGTGCGCGGGGCAGCGATGCCCAATCGGTGATGTCATGCAGCCGGAGGAGTTTGGACAGCAGCCGTGACGCGTGATATAGCTCTTTTCCTATAGGTGTCGAGCGATCGGCAGACGCGTTGTGGCCTTTCGGTAAGGAAAGGCCAGCCGAAACGGTCTCCGCTATCCAGGTAATAGGAAAAGCGCTATAGCGTTCGGAAATTGCCGGCGGGCGTTCAACAAATTGCCCAGCCGGTACACATGCGTTGCCGGTACGGAACGCCCGGCAGATCCGCGGCCGGAACGGAGAGCAGGCGGAAGTGAAGGGAAGCAATGAGTAAATCACTGGTTATTGTCGAGTCGCCGGCCAAGGCGAAATCCATCGGAAAATATCTAGGCAAAGACTTCGTGGTCGAGGCATCTATCGGCCACGTCAAGGACCTGCCCAAAAACAAGATCGGTGTCGAGCTGGAGAACGGCACCTTTGAACCGGACCTGATCGTGATGCCGGACAAGGTGAAGATCGTGGATCGCCTGCGCAAGATTGCGGGCAAGATGACGAACGTCTACCTGGCGCCCGACCCGGACCGCGAAGGCGAGGCGATTGCCGCGCACCTGGAAGACGAGCTGCGCGACGTGTCGCCGAAGAATTCGATTCAGCGCGTGACCTTTAACGAGATCACGCCCAAGGCGGTGCGCGCGGCCTTCGAAAATCCGCGCAAGGTGGACCGCAACCTGGTGGATGCGCAGCAGACGCGCCGCGTGCTGGACCGCATCGTGGGCTATCAGATTTCGCCGCTGCTGTGGGACAAGGTGCGCCGCGGACTCTCCGCCGGCCGTGTACAGACGGTGGCGCTGCGGCTGATCGTCGAGCGTGAGCGCGAGATCAAGGCATTCAAGCCGGTCGAATACTGGACCATCGACGCCGATCTCAAAACCAGCGCGAAGGACGACAACGTCTTTACCGCGCGCTTCGTGGGCATCGACGGCGAGAGCGCGAAAGTGGACACGGTCAGCGGCAATGCGCTGCCGGATGAGCGCATCACGAAGGACGTGCTCGCCGCGATCGAGAATGCGAAGTGGTCGGTGCGCGAGGTGGAGCGCAAGGAGCGTCGCAAGAATCCCGCCGCGCCGTTCATCACCAGCCGTCTGCAGCAGGACGCCTCGCGGCAGCTTGGCTTCTCCGTGAGGCGCACGATGGGCGTCGCCCAGCGGCTGTATGAAGGCGTGGAACTCGGTACCGAGGGCACCGAGGGCCTGATCACCTACATGCGTACCGATTCGACGCGGGTGTCGCCGGATGCGATTGCCGAGGTGCGCGGGTACATCGGGAAGGAGCTGGGCACGCGCTACCTGCCGGAGTCGGCGAACACCTTCAAGAGCAAGAAGGATGCGCAGGATGCGCACGAGGCGATTCGCCCGACGGAAGTACGGCATACACCGGAGTCGGTGCGGCGTTATCTGAGCGATGAGCAATTCCGGCTCTATCAGCTCATCTGGCGGCGCTTCGTGGCATCTCAGATGGTGCCTGCGGTCTTCGACCAGACCATCGTGGATGTGCAGGCGCAGGCGGACCGGCGCTATGACTTCCGCGTGACGGGATCGATCCTGAAATTCGACGGCTATCTGAAGGTGTACGAAGAGGCCAAGGATATAAAGGACGATGACGACGATGCATTGAAGAACAAGCTGCCGGATCTGAACGCGGGGCAGGCACTGAGCCTTCAGGAGCTGAAACACGAGCAGAAATTCACCGAGCCCCCACCGCGTTACAACGAAGCATCGCTGGTGAAGACGTTGGAGGAGCGCGGCATCGGCCGTCCATCGACGTACGCGACCATCCTGTCGACCATCCAGGAGCGCGAGTACGTGCAGAAGGTGGGCCAGGGGCGCTCGGGCAAGTTCATTCCGACCGAGATTGGCCTGGTCGTGACCGACCTGCTGGTCGCGAACTTTCCTTACATCTTCGATCCGGAGTACACGGCGAAGCTCGAAGGGGAACTGGACGACATCGAAGACGGCAAGGAGCGCTGGACCGATCTGCTGACGGCCTTCTACGGTTACTTCAAGAAAGAGTTGAAGCACGCCGAGAAGCACATGGAGAACGTGAAGCGGATGGAGCAGCCCACCGACGAGAAGTGCGACCGGTGCGGCGCCCCGCTAGTGCTGAAGTGGGGCAAATTCGGCTCGTTCTACGCCTGCAGTACCTATGACAAGAAGAACAAGGAGAGCTGCACCTTCACCAAGGAAAACTTCGCGGCCAAGCCGCAGCTTGAGAATCCTGACGAGAAGGAAGATGAGTATTGTGAGGCCTGCGGGCGTGTGATGGTGCTGCGCAACGGGCCGTTCGGGCCATTCATGGCATGTCCTGGCTACAACGAAGACCCGCCCTGCAAGACGGTGCGCCGCCTGACCAGCCGCGAACAGCAGAAGCCTCCGGTGCCGATCGGCGAGCCCTGCCCGGTATGCGGGAAGGACCTGGTGCGGCGAACGGGGCGCTTCGGCGAATTCGTCTCCTGCTCCGGCTATCCTGAATGCAAGTACATCAAGCAGAACCTGGTGGAAGGGATGAAGTGTCCGAAGTGCGGCGAGGGCGACATTGCCGAGCGCAAGACCCGCTTCGGCACCACGTTCTATGGCTGCACCCGCTACCCGAAGTGCGACTTTACGGCCAACGGCAAGCCAGTGCCGAAGAAGTGCCCGGAGTGCGGATCGAGCTACCTGATCGAGAAGACGCTGAAGTCGGGCGTGTACTTGACCTGCCCCAACAACAAGAAGCCCGCCGCATCGGATGAGAAAGAGAGCAAGCGCAAGAAGAAGGTGGAGGAGGAGACGACCGTGACCTGCCACTATTCGAAGCGCCTGCGCGATGCTCCTGCGGCCGAGCCACCGGCAGCTGCGGCGTCGAAGAGAGCCAAGGAAGAGACCGCCCAGCCCGTCGCATAACGCACGATCGAAGGAGCACCGATGGAGTCAACGTTAGCCGCGCGCGAGGACGCCGGCACAATTCTGAAGCTGTATGAACTGCGCCAGGAGCCGGAATTGCGCCGGGCACGGTCGTGGATGACATTGGAATTCTGGCCCACGTCGGTGGAAGAGATCCGCGTGGTGATGAACGATTTCGGTTCAGAGAAGAACTGCTGGTTTCGGCAGGTGACAACGTATTGGGAGATGGCCGCGGCGCTGGTGAACCACGGCATCCTGGCACAGGAGCTCTTCGTGGATGCCAACTCAGAGCCGTTCTTTCTGGGGGCAAAGTTCTGGCCTTACTTGCAGGAGATTCGCACGCAATCGCCGATGTTCCTGATGCAGTTGGAGAGGCTGATGGAGCGGAGTGCGAGTGGGCGGCAGAAATTCGAGTACATGCAGGCGTCGGCGAAGAAGCGGATGGCCTCGCTTCCGCCCGCGCCGCTTCCGGAGATGCAGCGGTAGATCGTTCAGGATCTGTGACCTACGGAGAGATGGCTCCGCTCGGGACCATGGTGGACTTCTTGGTGGGGCTTGTAGCACAAAGTTGCCAGCATCCTCGCAACAGGACTAGAAAGGTGCCCGGGCGCAGATCTTCGCCCCGGGAGGATGAGATGAACAGGAAGCTGATTCTGGCGCTGCTGGCGTGTAGCAGCTTGACGGCTCTAGCTGCAGATACGGGAACCAAGCCCGCGAGGATGAGGGGCTACATCAGCGACTCCAAGTGCGCGGCCAAACACAACAGCGCGGCGCCCGACGCTAGTTGCGTCAAGAAGTGCATCGCTGCGGGCGAAAAGCCGGTATTCGTGGATGCCAAGAAGGACGTGTGGTCGATCGACAACCCAGACGCGGTAACAGACGATTACGGCAAAGCCGTGACGGTGATGGCGACGGCCGACGCCTCGAATAAGACCGTGCATATCGCCAAGGTGACCTCGGCCAAAGATCTGAAGGGCACGAGCGGCATGATGGACGATAAGCACTGAGCTTCCATTGCCCTCACCAATTCGGATACAGATTGCACTGAAACCGGAGGCCAGCATCAGGAGAGGACGCGTGGAGCGTCCTCTCTTGTCTTTTGGGATGGATCCGCAAGCAGTTGCGGTGAAGAATCTGTTACTGTACTGCGTGGCTTGTGGCGGAATGCCCAGGCGCGACTCCCGGAGAAGGCGACCCATAGACGATGGCGAAGGCGACTTGGAACGGCAAGGTAATCGCGGAGAGTGATCAAGTAGAGACGGTTGAGGGAAATCTGTATTTCCCTGACCTCTCGGTGAACCGCGAGTATCTGCGCCCCAGTTCGACCACTTCTACGTGTCCGTGGAAGGGGCAGGCTCGCTACTACACCCTGATTGTGGACGGGCAGGAGAACCAGGACGCTGCCTGGTATTATCCCGATCCGAAGCCGGCAGCAAAGCATGTGAAGAACCACATCGCCTTCTGGCGCGGGGTGGAGATCGAGAAATAGGACTGGCCGTTCAGGCGGCGGCACTTCCGTGCGTCTTGATGTGGGCGACTCCCGATGGTCGTCCGCTGGAAGTTAGCTCGTTTTTCCGGGGTACGCGCGGATGCCGGCTTCCGTGGACGGCTACTCAGGACAGATGTGAGCTGATTGGTGGAGCTAGTCGGGATCGAACCGACGACCTCGTCGTTGCGAACGACGCGCTCTCCCAGCTGAGCTATAGCCCCACAGCAAAAAATTACGGGAGATACCTCCCAAACTATAGCAGCAAGGTGGCTCCGGCGCGAAGCGCTCTAGCCTGCTGGAACGGGGCGGTTGCGCAGTTGCGCCTCCAGCGCATCGAGCGTTGGGTCGAGCTGATCTGTGGGCACGAGCCCCTGGGCCAGCGTCGCGGAACCGCCATCTCGGCCCGTGAAAGCGGCGAGCGCGGTGCGCAGCATCTGGCCGGCATCGCGGCCAAGCTCCTGGCTGCAGGCCACGACCACGCTAGCGGGAGCCTGCTGTTGTTGTGTGGACGCGAGCAGAGCGATGGTGTGCGGAGCGGCACGGGCGACGCGGCTGGCGAGCAGCTTGATGTACTCGGCATCGCGGTCCGGGAAGATGCGGCGGACGATACGGAGGTCGTTCTGGAGTGGGTCCTCAACGATCAGGCGAGCGGCGTGGTAGTTGGCGAGGTCTTCGCGCAGCGTCTGGCGCTCCTTGGCGCTGGCTTTGGTCTCGCCCTTGATACGGGCGAGCGCGGCGGGCAGGTCGGCGCGCCCGACGGAGAACTCGCGGCCTAGTTGGGAGAGCAGGGCATCGTCCGCGCGTGCGGCGGCGATGGCGCGGTTGCCACAGAGGAAGCTGACTCGGACGGACTGGCGGATGCGTTCGGTGCCGCGGAGGAGTACGGCGCCGATCTGGCTGGTCGAGGCGACGTGGGTGCCGCCGCAGGCATTCACGTCGAGATCGGGATTTGGCGCGCCTTCGCCGTAGATGGCTCCGGCGCCTCCGGCGTCCTGTCCCGGAATAGCGCCTGCGGCGGTTTTTCCGGCAATAGCGCCTGCGGCAGGGTTTCCTGCAATTACGACAAGTCGAATGTCGCCCGCGCGTACCGGCAGTTTGCGCAGCGTTCCTGACTGCAGCAGGATCTCGGCATCGGCTGACGGGACGGTACGTTGAGCAATGGGCCGGCCTTCCGCGACGATGGCGTTGGCGCGCTGTTCGATGTTGACGAGCTGCGCCTGTTCTATCGACTCGGTGTTGAGGTCGATGGTGGAGATGGCGTCGCCGAGATGGAAGGAGACCGTGAG
Organism: Acidobacteriaceae bacterium; assembly: GCA_030838385.1. Classification (GTDB taxonomy): domain Bacteria; phylum Acidobacteriota; class Terriglobia; order Terriglobales; family Acidobacteriaceae; genus KBS-83. The sequence goes on along the minus strand of JAUTWX010000517.1, from coordinate 2,472 downwards.
CGCTCCCAGTTCTTGGTAAAAGAGGGCCGAAAGCAGGTGCTGACCGGAGTGCTGCTGCATGTGGTCGAGACGGCGCCCCCAATCAATGCGGCCTTCTATCTGCGTGCCGGCGAGTAGCGGCTTGGGAGTCAGGTGCCAGATTTCGCCGTGCTCGTCCTCTTCCGCGTCGACGACGGGAGCTTCCAGGCGTGCGCCGCTGGGCGCCGTGGCGATGAGGGTACCGGTATCGTGGGGCTGGCCGCCGCTGGTGGGATAAAAGGCGCTGCGGTCGAGCGCGACCTGCCACAGCGAGGCGCCGCCGGTGCGCGAGCGCTCGCGGATGTCGGTGACCGTGGCGGTGAACTGGGTGAGTCCTGAGTCAGCGTAGTAGAGGCGCTCGGCTGGCATACGGTCATTTTAATTGGGGTTGGTTAGCGTTCATTGGGCATTGGTCGAGCGGCGCTTCGCGCCGTTATGGAACGGAAGATACAGCAGGTCCTTCACTCACGTCCGCACTCCACCTTCGGTTCCGGTCAGGATGACCACTCTTGCGGGCAGGATGTTCAGTTGGCCACACGCCAGGGACTGGTGGCGGTCCAGGAGCGTAGCTGGGCGGCGGCCCAGGCGTTCGTCTTATCCTTATGGCAGCCGATGCACGGATTGGGGAGGCCGGAGGTCTCCGTCAGGGTAGGAGAAAGAAAGCGGAAGGTGTGGCTGGCGACGAAGATGTCGCCGTCCTGCTTATTGGCAAGCGTCTGGGCTATTTGGGGCATGTGACAGGCGGTGCATTGGCTGCCGGGGCTGCCTGCCCTGTGATGGGTGTGCTCGGAGACAGAGCCCTTCAGGCCCGCGGGATTCTCCTTCGTGTGACAAGTGAGACAGAGCTGGTTGCCGGTGGCGATCAGGTTGGACGGATTCCGATTGCTATGCACCTGGTGGCAGTCGAAGCAGCGCAATTCGCGGTGGTACATGTTGCTCTGGACGAAATCGTTGCCTTGCATGCGGTTCTTGTGCGCGCTTCCATCGGGGAAGAAGTAGAAATCCTGCGTGCCGAGCTTGGCTTCTTCGAGATGCCAGACGTTGGAAAGCCGGTCGCCGGGTAGGTAGCCAACGGGCCAATCTGGATACTCGCCGTGAACGGGGAGTGAGACGGGCCGCCCCTGCGTGTGGCACTGCATGCAGACGTCGTTGCCGCGAACGGAGTCGAGACGCTCGGGATTGACGATGTTCTTTACGGTGGGGTGCGCGACGTGCTCACTGCCCGGACCGTGACACTTCTCGCAGCCGACATTCCATTCCGTCACCTCACGCGTGGCGAGGTTGTAGTTCACCGAGTGGCAGCCATCGCAGGTGGGACCGGTGGGGCGATCAGTATTGGCTTTGCCGTAGTAGGGGGTCCACCAGTCAGCGCCATCGGGGACGTGATAGGGCAGCCACTTACGATGCTCGATATCCCACTGCGCGGGGAGTGGGAAGTAATCGTGGCCGCGTTTCTCGAAGTAGCGCTGCTTCCAGCGGCTGCCATAGACGAAGGCGACCTGGTCGAGGGCGAACGTACGGGACGGGTCCGGATGAGTGAAGTCGCCGAGGACGGCATCGGGGTGGAGCTTCGGGTCGCGGATGACATTGGCCATGCGGGTCTGCCGCCAGCCGTTATACGCCGCCAGATGGCAGGACTTGCATGCCGCCGAGCCGACGAACCTTCTTGTTGGCTGCGAGGCCGGTTGCCGCGCGTGCAGGCTGCATGGGGCGAGGAGTGCGGCGCTGGTCAGAAGGAGGATGCGGAGCATGACGGCCCAGTGTGCGACGAGCATAACGCAATGAGTCGCGGGCGATTGTCATCAGAACTTCAAATGTGGGCTCGAATGGCATGATGAAGCTTGCGAGGGACGATGACGGAAGAGCGGAACCCGAAAGAGACCGGCATGCGCGATGTGCCGAAGAATCTGAAGCCGTACTTTCTGGGGCTGTTGCGGCGCGGGCCGCGATGGAATGAAACCGAGGGCGCGGAGGCGGCGGAGCTGCTGCCACGGCATCTGGCGTATCTGCGCGAGCAGTCGGAGGCTGGACGCTATATGGCTGCCGGACCGGTGCTGGACGAGAGTGAGTTTGCCGGGGTGCTGCTGATCGCGACGGAGACGCTGGAGGCGGCGGTAACTCTGGCGCAGAACGATCCGGGAGTGCGGGCGGGGCGACTGGCGGTGGAGGTGCATCCCGTGCTGTTGCCTGCGCTGGATGGAGTGCGGGCGGCGTATGGGTAAGCTAAGAAATGGTCGGTTAAGAAGCGGTTTGGCGATGCTTTCGACATCCTGCGAATCATCGCGCCTTTGCCACGGTAGAAGACCTCGATTTCTGTGATGGCTCTGGTTTTTGAAAAGGCTGGAGAAGCCCCAGCCTCGCGAGACGCCGTTCGAGGCTGAGGGCGTCCCCGGGTGCGCGCACCTTTGCATCATTGTCGAAGTAGACGTAGACGTCGTGCGGGCGCGCTTCTCT
>JAUTWX010000447.1 GCA_030838385.1 Acidobacteriaceae bacterium | reverse complement strand
AGGTGTTTATAGATAGCCGTAGTAGTCGTTTGCTGTGGGGAAGTGGGAATGCGCGGCGAAACCGCATGGACGTTGGGCGCGGGGCTGGTGCGGGATTTCCAAATCCGGACGGTGGGAATGTGGGAGTGCTGGAGAACCGGTCGATTGGGCGATGGGGGCGGTCCGAATCTCCAACGACGTCCACAGGCGGGGACGCGCTATGCGCAATGCCGCTTTAGTGGATGGGTGGAAATATGGGCGCTGAGCGCATCTGGAGCGGCGATAGCGTTGGTTGGTTTTCCACGGCCGGAGGATTGGTTCCAGGGTTTGCAGTGAATCCACAGCTTGCTGCGGGCTGTGGAGGAACGGTGCGGCGAGCGGCGATTTCTCTGATCATTTTCGGCTTCTCTTCGAGCCGAGTTCCTGTACGAGCAGCACAACTAGGACCAACAGCGCCAAGCCGACGACGAGATTTGCGGCCTTACCAAAGCTGACCAGGCTGACTGCTGCGTTCTGGAGTAGCGAAATATGGCCGACCCACTTTCCGAGCATTAGGCCCTCTTCTCCCGGGGGCCACCAAGTTTTAGTCCTCTGATCCACTGGAATCCAGATGATTTCGCGGGATGCGATTCTCAGGCGCGGGTAAAGATCTTGCGGCGGCGGTGCTCGGTAAAAACACACCCGAAGCGCGAGAAAAGCCCCCGGAGGTGCAAGGCCTGCTTTGTGTTGGTCAGGTCTCCTCGGCCACAATTTCGGCGGTAGCGCCGGGCGCTGGGTCAGTATATGACTTCCATTCCTGTAGCCCGACGCTGACGATGCTGAGATAGATGGCGACGAGGATCACTCTTCCAGCGCCGCCAAACAGCATCTGGAACGCGTATTTCGCGCGGGGGAAGAATAATTCCAGGACGGTAAGAGGGACTACCGCAGCGAGGGTCACCACGATTGCTGCGCGCGCAAGGATGAACATCGGCCTCTGGCGCGAGTCTGGACGCTGGAGGAGGAACCATGCAGGCGCGATCAGCAGCAGATCGTTGTAAGGCTGTTCTGGCAAGACAAGAAGGATGCTGCTCACCGAAAGGATGAGTACCTGGTCGAACCGGTGCCGCATGCGCCAGCAAGGGACGAGTGCGAGCAGGAGCACAGCGCCGGAGACAGCAGCGCCAAGCACGTGTCCAAGTGCCACCGTCGGTAGCGATTTGCCCGCGTAGGTAGAGTAGGCGCGCATGGCGTGCACCCATTGCGCCGGCCAGCCCGGCAGGAGAGCAAAGCATGCAGCGAGCAGCGCCACGGTGCCGGCGAGGAACGCCGACACGAGCCGCTTACGTTTTTGCCAATCATTGGCGACCCAGAACACTACGGCAGGGAGCAGACAGGTGAGTAACTGCGGCTTGCCGGTCGCCATAGCGAGCAGGATACCGGCGAAAGCGGGCTGATCGGTACGCATGGCGTAGACTGCAAGGCCAAGCAGTGCGGCAAACAGGACAGTTGGTTGCTGAATCTGAATCCCCAGCATGACCGGATATATCGCAAGGACCCCCAGCGCGAAGGGCCAGGAAAACGTGCCGGTCCACCACAGGACAGATGCGAGCGTCAGCAAAATGCAGACGATAGTCATCGCACAGCGTGCCCACTGGAAGGGGAGGATCGCGAATGGAGTGAAGAGCAGCATCGACTGCGGAGGGTAGGCGAAACGAAGGTCGTATTCGGGATGGTCCTTCGTGGCGGCGTGGAATTCCTCACTGTTCTGCCGGTTCACCGAATCCGCATAGGGGCTGGTCTGCGCGAAGAGGAAGGCACGCGTCCCATTCCAGACCGGGCGCAGGTCGCTGTAGGACGGCGCGAGAAGAAAGGCATTCGCAGCCGAAGCGAGTAGCACCAGCAACATTGCGAAGAAAAGTTTCCTTTTTCTCATTTCCTGTTTCGTTGCTCCGGGTACAGCACACGAAGAGATGTGCTCCCATTTCCTTCCAGCGACGATCCAATTACTAGCGCAGCTTCTTCCAGAGAATCCACCCAAAAAATAAGTTGAAGACGGGCCTTTGGAAGTGAACCTCGGTTCCGAAGGGCATCTCTGGCGCGCGCGAACCCTGCCTGCACGCTGGCTTGTGCTCCATTTATCAGATTCGGGCGAGGATCTTGCGACGGCGGCCGATGGCAAAAACGGCGAGGCCGGTGAGGATGACGGCTAACGTGGAGAGCAGGACTTTCGCCACAGCGAGGGGCGGGTTGGCGTCGTCCGGCGCAGGGATGGTGGAGAGGACGATGGTGAGGGCGGTGCTGGCGAAGCCGATGACGGCGAGGGCGATGGCCACCGTTGCGCCGCCGGGCAGCGGGTAATGCGTGAGCCTGCCGCGGCGCGCAAGACGGATCATCGCAGCGAAGAGAAGGAGATAGGGAATGAAGAGGGTGATAACGGCCATGCTGACCAGCACATCGTAGGCGCCGCGGACGGTGGTGCCCGCCTGCCCCAGGATCGCGGTGACGATGCCGGCCGATCCGTAGACAATAAGCGCGATCCAGGGGGTACGGTAGCGCGGATGGATGCTGCCGAAGGCGGCTGGCAGGTAGCGGTCAATGCCGGCGACGAAGGGCAGTCGCGACGTCGATGAGAGAAATCCGGCCGCGCCGCCGATGGCGCTGAGCGTCACCAGCACGGCCATGATTGGGATCAGCCAGGGAATGCCGAGATGGGTGGCAAGCTGTTCCATGCCGCGCATGAACCCATCCACACCCGAGACGGCATCGCTGGGCAGCGCGATGAGCATCGCCGTCGTGCCGGCAATGTAGGCGACAGCGATGATGCTGCCCGCTGTGAGCAAGGCGCGGGGCAGGATGCGGTGCGCGTTGTCGATCTCCTCGCCCATGAAGGATGCGGCCTCACACCCGGCAAAAGCGAAGAAGATGGTGGACCAGAAGATGGCGTTGCGTAGCGAGAGATGCGGCGCCAAGGAGGCGGCAGTGAAGTGTGTCGCGGAACCATAGCGCGATGCGACGACGATGGCGAGCAGGATGAGGATCATGATAGGCAGCCAGCCGCCGATGGAGCAGATGTTGTTGAGCCATTTGCCGGACTCGATACCACGGACGTTGAGCGCCATGATGATGACCAGCCAGAGGACGGCGAAGCCCATGTAATACGCCGGACTGGCGGCGAGGGCGCGCCCGTGGCGTCCGAAGGCGACCAGCATGGAGCCGGCGCCGAAGTAGAGGATGGCCGGGAAGTAGGGCAGGTTGGACATCCAGTAGGTCCAGGCGGCGAGGAAGGCGGTGCCGTCGCCGAAGGCTTCGCGCGTCCACACGTAGAGACCGCCCTCTTCGGGATAGCGAGCGGCGAGGGCGAGGACGCTGGCCGCGAGCGGCAGGAAGAGGCCAACCAGTGCGAGCACCCAGACGACCAGCGTGCCCGGACCTGCCGCTGCTGCTGTGGCGATCCAGCGGACGCTGAGGATAGTGACGACGTAGAAGAGGGTGAGGTCACGGAAGCGCAGCGAACGTTTGAGGGTAGGGCCGCTCGGCGTGCCTCCAGCCGGAGATGGGAGAGGTGGTGCGGCCAGATCAGCCAAGCAAGTCCGCCGTTCGCAAGGTGCGATCGGGGAAGGGGTGATGGGTTGCTCGCACTGCCGTGTCGGCCAAGACGGCCATGGCGGCATTGCGGCCGTTGATGGCGATGACGCTGCCGCCGGGATGGGTGCAGGCGCCGCACATGTAGACGCCGGGCATCGGGGTGCGCGCCGAGAGGCGATTCGACCACATGTAGGGCGGCAGGCACTCGCCCTGGAAGATGTGGCCGCCTGTGAGGCCGACCTTCTGCTCGATGTCGGGCGGTCCAAGGACCTGTGCATCGATGACCGCGGAGTTGGGGCCGTCGATGTTCGAGCAGAAGCGGCCGATGGAACGGAACGCGAGTGCGCGGACCTCGTCACGGCGCGAGTCCCATGTGCCCGAGTTGAAGCTGTAGGGCACGTACTGTGCGAAGACCGACATGGTGTGCTGCCCACGCGGCGCGACGGTGTCATCATGCGCGCTCTGGAAGTAGAGCTCGCACCAGAGATGCTGGGGCAGGTAGCCGCGCTTGGCGTCGTCGAAGGCGGATTGCCATTCGGCGTGGGTGAGAGGCGCGTTGATCTGGCCGTAGTGGTGGGGCTGATTTTGTCCGGGGCGCGCGAGGAAGTCGGGAAGCTCCGAGAGCAGGACGTTCAGCTTGACCGTGCAGCCTTCGATGGGGACTTGCTCGATGCGCTTGCGCCATGCGGTGTCCGCGTTCGGGCCGAGCATCGTCAAGGTGCGGATGGGGTCGGCGTTCGAGATGACGATGGGGGCAACGATGCGCTCGCCGGAATCGAGCAGCACGCCTTCGCCGGGGAGGATTTGTGCGACCGGCACGCCGCTGACGATGACGGCGCCGGCCTCCTGCGCGGCGTCCGCGATGTAGAAGGAGACCATCCCCATGCCGCCGGCGACATAGCCCCACATGCCGGGCATGCCGCCGAGGCGGCCGGACGCGTGGTGGAAGCGGATGGAGGCGGTGCCTGCGTCGAAGGGGCTGGCGTTGGTGCCGATGACGCCCTGGCCGAGATAGGCGGATTGCAGGCGCGGATCGCGGAGGTAGTGCTCGACGAACTCGGCCATGGACCAGTCGAAGAGCAGGTGGCGGCCTTCCTGATCGTCACCGAGGCGCTCGTCGATTTCGTCGGGAGTGGGCGCTGAACCGATCCAGAAGTCTCTCGGTGCTTCGGATGCTCCGGCGAGGTGGCTTGCGGGACGCAAAGCGTTACGTAAGCGACATAAGGTCGCGTTCATAGCCTTCCAGCCTTCGACGTCGCCGGGAGCGAAGCGGCGAACCTCGGCTTCGCATTTATCGTCATCGTCCCAGAGCTGGATGCTGGTGCCGTCGAGGAAGGGGACGAAGAGGCCGTTGACGGCGGGAGTCCAGCGGAAGCCACGCGCGGCGAGCGCGAGCTCTTCGACGACGAGGGGATGCAGCAGGCCGGCGAGATAGGCGCAGGGCGACATCCTGACGCCGGGAAAGGGTTCTTCGATGGTGCAGGCGCCGCCGATGCGCCGGCGCGCTTCGAGGACGAGGACACGCTTGCCAGCGCGCGCGAGATAGGCGGCGCAGGCGAGTCCGTTGTGGCCGGCGCCTATGATGATGGCGTCCCATGACTTGGCGGCTAGTTCGCGGATGGGCGCGGGTAGGCCTAGTTCGCCTAGTTTTTGCGCGGTTGGTGATGTGGGGCTTGGCACGCGGGTCCGGGTTCCTCCGGCGTGGTTATGGTACGCCAGCGCGCTACCATCCCTTGACTGTCCTTGATGGTATATAGCATGATATATCTCACAAGGAGAATGCCCTAATGAGTCGTGCAAGACATCTGGAGACGAAGGACAAGGCCAAGGTGTTTATGAGCGGCCGGAGTCAGGCTGTTCGCATTCCGGCCGAGTATCGCTTCAGCGCCTCGGAGGTTTCGATTCGCCGCGATCCGGCGAGTGGCGACATCATTCTGTCGGAAGGTCCGGGCACGTGGGCGGATGTCTTTGCTGCTCTGGACGCGACTGGAGTGCGCGACGGCTTCACCATCGAGCGTGACATGCGGCCGGCCGAGGAGCGCCCGGCACTTGACGCCTTTTTTGCCAGAAAGAGCGTGCGGGCTCGTAAGAAGTGAGCCAGCCCTATCTGCTTGACACCAACATGGTGAGCTACATCGTGAGCGGCGCATCGGCTGCGGCGCGGGCTCAGCTTCTTCGTCTTGACGGAAAGAATGCAGTCTATGTCTCTGCGATCAGCGAAGCCGAGTTGCGCTTCGGCATGGCGAAGGGGC
>JAUTWX010000437.1 GCA_030838385.1 Acidobacteriaceae bacterium | reverse complement strand
GGGCGTGCTGGCGCATACCCTAGCCTTCGACGTGGCGGATGCGGCCGAAGCCGATCCGCTGGCCAGTTTGCCCGAGGCGCCTGCCGTCTTCTCGCTCGGCTTCGGCGAACGCCGCGAGCCCTACATCGCGCGCACCGCGAACCTGCGCCGACGCCTCAGACGCATGCTCGCGCCCGAAGGAGCACTGTCACGCCGCCTGCAGCTTCTGCCCTTCGTCCGCCAGATCGCCTGGTCGGCCTATGGATCAGAGTTCGAAGCCTCGCTCCTGCTCTATCGCGAGATCGTCGACGCCTTCGCTGCAAAAGACGCTGCTGCGGTGCGCAAGCGGCTCCGGCTGCGCCCGCCCGCATACCTGCGCATGGCGCTGGAGAACGACTTCCCGCGCCTCTTCGCCACCAACCGCTACGTCCGCAGCGCCGCCGACCGCAGCTTCGGCCCCTTCCCCACGCGCGCTGCGGCAGAGCGCGCCTGCGACGCTGTGCTCGACCTCTTCCAGTTGCGCCGCTGCGTCGAAGACCTGCATCCCTACCCCGAGCACCCCGCCTGTCCTTACTTCGAGATGAAGAAGTGCCTGGCGCCCTGCAACCAGACCTGCACCCCGGACCGCCACCGCGCCGAAGCCGAAGCCGTTTTCGAGACGCTCCGCACGCATGGCGCAAGCCTGCTCGCATCGCTCGAGCGCGAGCGCGCCGCCGCCTCCGAAGCCCTCGAGTTCGAAGCCGCGGCCGCCGTCCACCAGCGCTACGAGAAAGCGGCGGCGGCGCTCGGCGAGCTACCTGAGTCGGTACGGCTGCTCTCCGAGCTCTCCGCCGTGATCGTCCAGCCATCGGTACAGCCCGGCGAAGTGTCGCTCTTCCGGCTCACGCGTCAGGGACTCGCCGGCCCCGTCGCCTATGCCACCACCGGCATGCGGCTGCACAACGAGCAGTCCGGCTCCTCGTCCCTCTACTCACATCCCATGGCGCTGGCAGCAGTGCCGCTCGAGCCGTCACCAGCCACAGCTCCCCCAATCGACACCTTGGAGGAGCGCCTGGAGAAAGCGCTCCACTCGCTCGAAGAGATCGCACCATCGCGGCCTTCCACTGCGCAGATCGAAGAACATCTCGCGCTGTTCACCCGCTGGTGCTTTCGTCCCGCTGCAAAGCGCACCGGCGAGGCGGTCTTCGCGGAGCCCACCGGGGTGATGCCGCATAAAGCGCTGGTGCGCGCCATCTCCCGCGTCGCCCGCGGTGCTGCCGTAGCCGTACCGTCCGCCACCGCCTGAATCGCCCCACTCCGCTGATACACTGGCCCCGTGGTTGAACTGTTGCCCTCTATATTGTCGGCAGACTTCGCGCGGCTCGCGGAAGCAGTTGCCGCAGCCGAGCGGGGCGGCGGCACGGTCATTCACGTCGATGTGATGGACGGCCATTTTGTCCCCAACATCACGCTCGGCCCTCCGGTCGTGAAGTCCCTGCGCAAAGTCACAAAATTGCCTCTCGATTGCCACCTCATGATCGAGAATGCGGATGACTTCATCCCCGCCTTCGCCGAGGCCGGCGCTAACTGGATCGGCGTTCATTACGAAGCCTGTGTCCACCTGCATCGCACCATCGAGCACATCCGGGACCACGGCATGGAACCCGGCGTGGTGCTCAACCCGGCCACACGCGTCGATCTGCTCTACGACGTTCTCCCCATGCTCCACCACGTATTGATCATGAGCGTGAACCCGGGTTTTGGCGGACAGAAGTTCATCCGCTTTTCGCTGGACAAGATCCGCCGCCTCCGTGAGTTGCGCGCCGAGCGGAACCTGGATTTCCGTATCGAAGTGGACGGTGGTGTGGCTCACGACACGGTCGCGGCGGTGGTCGAAGCAGGAGCGGAGCTGCTGGTGGCCGGCAGCGCCGTCTTCGATGGTGGCCAGCCGGAGCGCAAGGCACGCGAATTATTGGAGGCAGCCCGCTCCGCAGAGCTCGCCGCCGCACATTAGAATGATGGTAACGAGAAACCCACAGGCTGAATCGAGCGCACGCTGCCGGTGGCCTTTGCCCGGTCTTTTGTTTACCGTCTCGAGGGATGTTGATGTCCATGAAGCGTAGTTTTTCCGCCCGCCTGCTCGCTCTTTCCGCCGTTGCTTGCCTGGCCGCCACACTCACAGTGAGTGCGCCAGCCCAGCTCATGCACCACACCAAGAAGCCGAGGAAGGTAAGCTCCACGGACCCGCTAGCCGGCGTCAGCTCCAAGCAGCCCGACAAGGAGCTCTTCGACAAGGCGATGACCGCCCTGAAGAAGGGCAAGTACGACGTGGCCCGCCTCGATCTCCAGGCGCTCCTCACCACCTATCCCGAGTCGGAGTACCAGATGCGCGCCAAGCTGGCCGTTGGCGATAGCTGGTACAAGGAGGGGGGCGCCGCGGCGCTCCAACAGGCCGAGGCCGAGTACAAGGACTTCATCACCTTCTTCCCCAATCAGCCAGAAGCCGCCGACGCGCAGATGAAGGTGGGCGACATCTACTACCAGCAGATGGAGAAGCCGGACCGCGACCCCACCAACGCCGACCGCGCGGAGCAGGAATACCGGCTGATGGTCCAGCAATACCCGGACTCCACTCTTGTCCCGCGCGCCAAGCAGCGCCTGCGCGAGGTGCAGGAGGTGCTGGCGCAGCGCCAGTACACCATCGGCGCCTTCTACGCCACGCATGACAACTGGCCGGCAAGCATCGCGCGCCTGCAGACGCTCACCGACTCGTATCCGCTCTACAGCAAGAGCGATCTCGCCCTGATGCAGCTCGGCGATAACTACGCCGCCGAGGCCGGCATCGCATCGCGCCTGAACATCAATGGCGCCGAGAAGGAACGCCTGATTGCGGCCTACGACGACCGCGCCGCCGACTGCTATTCCCGCGTGGTCACGCGCTATCCCATGGCGCCCCACGTCGAGGATGCGCGAGAGAAGCTCATCGCGCTGGGCCGCCCTGTACCGGAGCCGACGCAGACCGAGCTGGCAGAGAGCGAAGCCGAGGAGCAGAGCCGCGCCAACATCAAGCTGAAGGATCGCGCGATATTGCTGGTGAAGCATGGGCCCTCCACGCTGGAGGCAGCCCGTGTGGGTGAGCCCCTGATGACGCCCGCAAAGACCGTTACGGCACCGGAAGTGAGCAAGGAAAACATCGCCATCTTCAACGCCGCAGCGGGCAGGCCCGCTTCGCCGGCAACCGCGGCAACACCTTCTCCTGACGTTGCGAATGGCACCGCAGCGCCGCGCACCGGCGATGCCGCTGTCCCGAACTCCGGAGGTGGCGCTTCCGGAAGCACCGGCTTGGGTGTGGAGATCCTGAACCCCAACGGCAACGCGGTAGACAACAATAGCGGCAACTCCTCCACCGGTGCCGCTCCGCCCGCCGCCACTCCTCCGGCCAGCGAAGGCACTGGCGCCCCCGCGCCTGCACCCGCCGCGGCAGGCGACAACTACGGCCTGAAATCGGTCGGTCCCGCGAACACCGCACCGCTGCCACCAGTGGAAAAGCCCGCCGAAGCGCAGACCCAGGTGAATGACGTCAAGGGTGGTCCCACCGGCAATGCGCAAGTGCAGACCGGTACCCCCGCTCCAGGCAAGAAGCACAAGAAGAATCCCAAGGTCAAAACCGACCAGAGCGCGGAGTCCTCCAGCACCAACAAAAAGAAGAAGGGCATTGATAAGCTGAACCCGTTCTAAGAAGACAACACCAGACAAAAGCAGACAACGGCAGTGGGTCCTCACCCCTGCCGTTTCTGTTTCTCCTGCCGTTGCCTGTCTTGTCTTCCCTCTTTGTTACCCTGAAACTCCATGCCGCACGAACTGCCGAAAGCCTACGACCCAGCTGCAATCGAAGAGCACTGGGCCGAGTACTGGGTGCGCGAAAACCTCTTTCACGCCTCCTCCATCGACGCAAGCATCACCCAGCGCAACTTCACCATGCTGCTGCCGCCGCCCAACGTCACTGGCCGCCTGCACATGGGACACATGCTCAACCAGACGGAGATGGACATCCTCGCCCGCTGGCACCGGATGCGCGGCGATCGCACGCTCTGGGTCCCAGGCACGGACCACGCGGGCATCGCCACCCAGATGATGGTGGAGCGTCAGCTCGCGAGTGAAAAAACCTCACGCCAGAAGCTCGGCCGCGACGCCTTCCTCAAGCGGGTGTGGTGCTGGAAGGAGCAGTACGGCGGCGCCATCCTCGACCAAATGAAGCGCCTCGGCGCCTCCGTCGACTGGTCGCGCGAATACTTCACCATGGACGCCGGCCTCTCACGCGCCGTGCGCGAGGCCTTCGTCCGCCTGCACGAGCAGAGCTTGATCTATCGCGGCGCTTACATCGTCAACTGGTGCCCGGACTGCCAGACCGCCATCTCCGACCTCGAAGTGATTCACGAGGAACAGATGGGCAAGCTCTACACCATCCCCTACGGCATCGTCGGCACGAACGAATCGCTGCTGGTCGCCACCACGCGGCCGGAGACCATGTTCGGGGACGTCGCCATCGCCGTGCATCCCATCGACGAGCGCTACCGGCATCTGCAGGGCGCCAGCGTGCGCGTGCCCTTCATCGGGCGGGAAATCCCCATCGTCGCCGACCCGTGGGTCAGCCCGGAATTCGGCACCGGCGCGGTCAAAATCACGCCTGCGCACGATCCCAACGACTACGCCGTCGGCCAGCGCCACAAGCTCCAGTCCATCAACATCATGGATGAAACCGCGCACCTCAACGAGGTTGCCGGTCCCTTCGCCGGCCTCGATCGCTATGAGGCGCGCAAGCGTATCGTCGCCGAGCTCGAAGGCCAGCCGGGCTACTCCGTCAAAGACCACTCCCATGCGGTGGGCAAGTGCGATCGCAGCAAGACCGTGGTCGAACCGCGCCTGTCCACCCAGTGGTTCATCAAGATCCAGCCGCTGGCGCAGAAGGCGATCGCTGCGGTGGACGAAGGCCACGTCCGCTTCACTCCCGAGCAATACCGCAAGACCTACGACGAGTGGATGCGCAACATCCACGACTGGTGCATCTCGCGCCAGCTCTGGTGGGGCCATCGCATCCCTGCATGGCACTGCGCCGCCTGCGACAAGATGACGGTCGCGCGCGAAACACCGGAAGCCTGTCAACACTGCAAGTCGAAGGCCATCACGCAGGAGACCGATGTGCTCGATACCTGGTTCTCCTCCGGCCTCTTGCCCATGTCGGTCTTCGGCTGGCCCGACGTGACGCCCGACCTCGCAGCCTTCTACCCTACAGAACTGCTCGTCACCGGCTCCGACATCCTCTTCTTCTGGGTAGCCCGCATGATCATGTTCGGCTGCCACTTCATGCTCGATGTGCCGATGCCCGACGGCGCCGCCCGCACGCTTAAAGACGCCGTGCCCTTCCGCGAGGTCTACATCCACGCGCTGGTGCGCGATGCCGAGCGGCAGAAGATGTCGAAGACCAAGGGCAACGTCATCGACCCGATCGAGATCGTGAAACGTTACGGGACGGACGCTGTTCGTTTCACGCTCGCGACCATGGCCTCACCCGGCACGGATATTGCCTTTTCCGAAGCCCGCACCGAGGGTTATCGTGCCTTCGCCAACAAAATCTGGAACGCGGCTCGCTTTCTCTTCATGCAGCGCGAGCGCGTATTTGCTGGAGGGGGCGGGATGAGCTATGCCTCCATTGATCTCGCAACCGTAAGTCGCGATCAAGCAGTTCTGCTCACCGATCCAGCAAATTCCGGCACACCCCAACAGCCAGAAGAGCCGAATCAGTCGCGCCTCGAAGACCGCTGGATACTTTCGCGCCTCTACGCCACGGCCAGCGCCGTCAATACTGCGCTCTCAACCTATCGCTTCGACGAAGCAGCCCATGCCATCTACCAGTTCTTCTGGGGTGACCTCTGCGATTGGTATCTCGAACTCGTAAAGCTGCGCATCGAATCCGAAGATGTGCAGGATCGTATGTTGTCATTCCTGCTCTTCAATGGTGTCTTTGAGTCGTCGCTGCGCATGCTCTCGCCGTTCATGCCCTTCATCACCGAAGAGATCTGGCATGCCTTCTACGAAGGCCATCCCCCGGCACGCTCCATCGCGCTGATGCCCTATCCCGTCGCGGGGAAAAGGAACATCGACCTGGCAGCCGAACGGGACATGGCTTTACTGCAATCGCTCATTGTCTCGGTGCGTTCCGCACGCAAAGACGCCACCGTGCCCGAGCGCGAATCCGTCCCCATCCTGCTGCGCACCAACGATGCCTCGGTCTTCCAGCAGAACCTCGCCACCATCCAGCGGCTCGCCCGTGTCACCACGCTCGAAGTCGTAGCGCAAGTCCCCGACGGGCTCGCGCACCGCGCCACGCCCAGCTTCGATGTGGCCGTCGTCTACGAGAAACCCGTCGACAGAAAGGCCGAGCGCGATCGTCTCACCAAAGAACTCGCGAAGCTGCAAAAGGAAAAAGAAAACAGCGATCGGCAGCTCGCGAACGATGCCTTCCTTGCCAAAGCACCCGCGCAGGTTGTCGAAGGCATCCGCCGCCGAAACGCAGAACTCGCCACGCTCATCGAGCGTACCCGCGCTGCGCTGGACGGCCTGCCGCCGGACTAACGCAGTTCTATTTCAGTGGTTGAAGTTGTAAGACAACTGCATACCGCGCCCATTGGCCGTGTCCACCATGGAGAAGGTGAAGTTCTTGCTGACCTCCCCGCGCTTCTGCGCCACGTATCCGCCAATCAGGTAGCCCACCATGCTGCCCACCAGCACATCCGACGGAAAATGATCCCGCGACATGATGCGCGATGCACTCACCGTCGTCGCCATCCCATACACCAGCAGCTTGGTATGCCAGCCCGGGTAGCGGTCTGCCACCACGTGCGCGAAGCTCCATGCCGTGATGGAATGGCCCGAGGGCATCGATTGCCCATCCGGCCACGTCTTCGTGCCGTGCGGCCAGAAACGACCTGTGCCGTCTCCCTGGCTGGGTGTCTCGCGGTTGATCGCATACTTCAACCCCTCGTTCAGGATCGCGGAATCCGCCATCGCCTCGCCGGAAAGCACCGCGCTCTGCTTCAGATAGTCGTTGTGGCGAAAGGCGCCGAGGGCATAGCCCGCCACCACGCCCCCAATCGGCAGGTATATGGCCCCCACGTCCGAAACGCGGCGGAAGTCGTTCTCTCGCTGCGGGTCATGCCCCAGGCTGCGCAGCGCGTGCGCGTCATAGTCGATGGCAACCCCTGTCGCCAGGCCAAATGGCACAATCCACAGCAGGTCGCTGGGCCGCGCATGCAGCGGGCTGGTCAGGATGTGGCCTTCGTCCTGAAGCACGTGCCGTACACACACTCGCGGCGCTCCGACCTCGCACTCGTCCTCCTGTGGCCGCACCTGCGCCCGAAGGGCTAGCGGCACAAGCGCCGCCAGAAGCAAAACAAATCCTCGAAGAAACATTTCCTTATCCTATTGGTCACTACCTGAAGCCCAGCTCAAGGTTGTCGCCGCCGCAGCGTATCATGAGTGAGCGTATGGACTGGAAGAGTAAGCGAGTCGAGGCCATCCTGGAACATGCCCTGGTGGAAGACCAGGCTCTCAAAGACATCACAACGGCCTACACCATCGACCCCAAGCTGCGTGCCTCCGGCACCATCGTCGCCAAGGAAGACTGCGTGGTCGCCGGCCTGGGCTGCATTCCCCGTTTTCTGGATATTTACTCCCGCCTCAGCCAGGCATCCGGCCGGGCAAATCCGGTACGCTACGAGGTCGTGCACCATCCAGAGATCTTCGACGGGGTGCGCGTCAAGCGCGGGCAATCCATTGCCGTCGTACGCTCCACCGCTCACGTCCTCCTCTCCTGCGAGCGCGTCATCCTCAATCTGATGCAGAGAATGAGCGGCATCGCCACCATCACCCGCCGCTACGTCGACCAGGTGCAGGGCACCAACGCAAAGGTTCTGGACACGCGCAAGACCGTACCCGGCCTGCGCCTGCTGGATAAATACGCCGTCTCCTGCGGCGGTGGCGAGAACCATCGCCTCGACCTCTCCGACAGCATCCTCATCAAGAACAACCACATCGCACTCGGCGGCGGCATTCCCAAGGTGCTCGCCGCGGCGCTCGCGGCGCGCAAGACCGGGCAGCGCGTGCAGGTGGAGGTGCGCAACCGCAAGGAATTGGAGCAGGCCATCGAAGGCGGAGCGGAAGCCGTCCTGCTCGACAACATGACGCCAGCAGAGGTAGCCGCGTCCGTCAAGCTCATCCAGGCGCGCGGACTCAAGCTGCCCATCGAAGCTTCCGGCGGCATTCAGTTGGACACCATCCGCAAATACGCCGACGCGGGCGTCGACTTCATCTCCTCCGGCGCGCTCACCCACTCGGCTTCCGCGGTCGATCTCAGCATGCGTATCGTGGCGGAGAGCTGAAGACCCGAGAGCCGAGCCATGAATCTGACCGCTTTACCCATCGCCGACGCCTTCGCACTCGACGCACTCCACCGCGAGCTTGCCGGTACCCCGTTTGCCGGCAAAGTCCGCCACTTCCCTTCCATCGACTCCACCAACACCCTCGCCATGCGCGAAGCCGAGCAGGGACAGGAGAGCGACACCGTCTATCTTGCCGACGAGCAGACGGGCGGTCGCGGCCGCGGTGCACATGAGTGGCACTCCGCCGCCGGATCAGGGCTCTACGTCAGTATTCTTGTGCGCCCCAGGATTGCGCCGGCAGACATCCTCTGGCTCTCACTCGCCACCGGACTCGCGGTGCAGGCTGCAGTGCGCGACCTCACCTCCCTCGCACCAGACATCCGCTGGCCCAACGACCTGCTCCTCTCCGGTCGCAAGATGGGCGGCATCCTCACCGAACTCAACGCTGAAGTCACGCGCGTCCGCCACGCCGTCATCGGCATCGGCATTAACGTGCATCAGCCCTCGTTTCCCCCGGAGTTGGCATCGCTCGCCACCTCGCTCAAAATCGAAACGAGTCGGGACTGGTCGCGCCAGGATCTGTTAGTCGCGCTCCTGCATGATCTCGACGAAGAAATACAGCGCCTGACGACACCGCATAGCCTGGAATCCGCTACCGCAGACATTCGCAATCGGCTCGCCGCCAACTCCACCTGGGTGCAGGGAAAATCCGTAATCGTCACCGAAGCAGACACATTCTCCGGTGTAACAGACGGGCTGGACAGCCGCGGCTTCCTCCGCGTCCGCACCGCGCAGGGCATCCGTACCGTACTCTCCGGCGGCGTGCGCGAAGGGAGGAGCTGACGATGCTGCTCGCCATCGATGTCGGCAATACGAACACCGTCCTCGGGCTGTATAACCTCGAGTCCCCCGAGCTGGTCGCCGAGTGGCGCATCACTACGCACAAAAATCAGACCTCCGATGAATACGGCGTGCTCTTCATGAGCCTCTTCGCGATGCGCCAGATCGACGTCTCGAAGATCTCCGCTATCGTCGTCTCCTCTGTTGTCCCGCCGCTCGACACTACCATCCGCCGCCTGTGCGAGCGCTACTTCGGTCTTCGTCCCATGTTCGTCGAGCCCGGCATCAAGACCGGCATGCCGTTGCTCGTCGACAATCCAGCGGAGCTTGGCGCAGATCGCATCGTCAATGGCGTCGCTGCATTCGCGCGTTACGGCGGCCCTATCATTGTCGTCGACTTCGGCACTGCCACCACCTTCGATGTCATCTCTGCGCGCGGCGAATATATCGGCGGCGTCATCGCTCCGGGACTCGGCATCTCCGCGGACGCGCTCTTCTCGCGCGCCGCCAAACTCGCCCGCGTTGATATCAAGC
>JAUTWX010000410.1 GCA_030838385.1 Acidobacteriaceae bacterium | reverse complement strand
CGCCCCGGGGCCGACCCGCCGCGGTCCAGCACCGCCTCCCGATACCGCAGGATTGCCGGGTCCTCCAGCAGCGCAGCCCGATTGAACTGGTTAAAGAAATCGATCGCGATCACCTTGTCGTAGAGATAGGTGTAGTAGTTCGACGAGTAGCCGCAGAGGTGCGTAAAGCTGGCGTACATGCGGTTCCCATCGATCCAGAGATAGGGCAGGAAGCGCTCATAGTCGGCACGCAGCAGCGCATCCAGATCCAACTCATCGCCCGGCGCGTCGGGATCGCGCTCATGCACATCGAGCGCGTAGTTGGTGTAGAAGAGCTGTGTCCGCACCCAGTCGGCGCGGCCAAAGGCGCCCGCCTGGTTCATCGTCGCCACCAGCTCCGTGGGGATCGGCTCGCCTGTCTGGTAGTGGCGCGCGAAGCTCTGCAGCAGCTTCGCATCGCGGAAGAACTCCTCCAGCATCTGCGAAGGCACCTCGACGAAATCGCCCTCCGTCGCGATACCGCTGATGCCCGCCCACTGCTGCTGGCCGCCTAGGATGGCATGCATCAGATGGCCGAATTCATGGAAGTAAGTCACCACATCGGAGTGCTGCATCAGCCCCGGGTCACCCGATTTGTCATCGCCGCCCGGAAAATTCGGGCCCCCGCCAGGAAAATTGCAGATCAGTGCGGCCTCCGGAATCTGCCGCCCCGCAATACCCGGCACCAGCGGCGCCGCGCTGAACCACTTGTCCTTGCCTTCGCGCGGGTGCATATCGAGATAGAAGCGCCCCACCTGCCCCGCGCCATCGAAGACATCCCACGCCGACACCGACGCATGCCATACCTCCGCGTCCGAAGCCGGACGAAACTCCACTTTGAACAGTCGCGCCGCGGTCGCGAGCACCCCAGCCTCCACCTGCTTGTAAGGGAAATACGGCCGCACCGCCTGCGAGTCAAAGGCGAACTCCCGCCGCCGATACTGCTCCACCCAATAGCCGCGGCTCGCGGCATCAATCACGCGAAGCTCCGGCCGCTGGCTCTGCGCGAAATCAAGAACGATGCCGTACTCGCGCTGCGCCCCTACGCGCGTCGCCTCCTCCAGCCGCTCCAGGAACTGCTTCATATTGGCCGCAGAGCCGATCATCTGGTCCGCAGTGGCGAAGTCGGCCCAGGTGGCAAAGCCCAGCAACTTCGCAATCGCATGCCGGGTGCGGAAGAGGTCGAGCAGCAGCTCGCGGTTCGCCGGAAAGGCGCGCGTGTTGTAGGCCAGGAACATGCGGCGGCGCAGTGCGTCACTCGCGGCAAAGGTCATCACCGGCAGGTAGTCTGGATAGTCGGTGGTCAGCACCACCTTGCCCGTTTCGTCCGGCGGATGGTTCCTGCGGAAGTCTTCGGGCAGCCCCTCCAGCTCGCTCAGGTCGGTGATCTCGATCGTCTGCGTGCCCTCCTGCACATTGCGGCCGATGGTCAGGCTCAGCAGCGTTGCCTTGTCCTGCAGCTCCCGCAGCCGGGCGCGGGTGGCATCGTCCTTATCGACGCCGGCCAACCGGTATTGCAGCAGCGTCCGCTCCACATAATGGCGGGTCGCGTCATCTGCCTTGCTGGCCTCCACGGCGGCCAACGCGCGGTAGACCTCCTGGTTCAGCGAGAGAGCCGTTGCCGCTTCGGCCACCCGCTGCGCCAGTTGCTGCGCCTTGTCGCGCACCGGCTTGCTGGGGTGCACGCTGTCCAGCAGGCCGCACTCCGAACCGCTCTGGCTCAGCGCCGCCACGGCGTCATCATAGGACCGCCAAGTGGGCTCCAGTGTGCGCTCCTTGGCCTGCAGCAGCCGGTCCAGGCAATTCTTGTGGGTTTCCAGACGGGCCGCGACCCAGCTCTCCAGGGCTTCCGGCGTTACTTCGGCGGCGCCCGCCAGGCTCCATGCGTGGCTTGAACGTACTGCTTCTGCTGCTTTCATTCCGGGATTCATCCTCTAAAGAGCAGGTTAAATGCAGACAAGTGCTTGCAACCAAGTGCAGGTGCTGGTTACCATTTCGCAGTTCAGGCATGACCTTGGCATGATTTCCACGACTCCAGCGATCGCCGCCCACCAGCTCCGCGCCCGGATGAGCAAGATCTGCGTCGCCGTAACCGGCACAACTGCCAGTGAAATGCTGAGCCGCGCCGAAGAAGCCTCCCACAACAATCCCTTCATTGAATTGCGGCTGGACACGCTGAACAAGCCGCAGGCGATCCTGCCCAGGCTCAAATCTTTTGCCGCGAGCAATCGCCACGTCACCGTGATCGCGACCTGCCGGCGCAACGAGGGCGGTGGCAACTTCGTGGGTGAGTTGTTCGAGCAGGCGGAGATACTGGAAGGCGCGGCGAAGGCCGGCTGCCAGCTCATCGATGTCGAGATCGAGTCAGCCGAGACCATGCGCCCCGCGGACTGGAAGCGGTTGCGGGCCAGCGGCGCAGCGCTCATCCTCAGCTATCATGACTTCTCCCACACTCGCAGCCTGCAGAAGGCATTTGAGCGCATGCAGCGCTTCGATCCCGAGTTCTACAAGGTCGTCTCGACTGCACGCTCTCTGGCCGACAATCTCGCGGTGCTCGAACTGCTGCAGCAGCACGGCGACAGCACCAACATGATTGCGATGGCCATGGGCCAGCCCGGCATCGTGAGCCGCCTGCTGAGCGCGCGCGCAGGCAGCGCCTTTACCTTCGCATCCATGGCCGCGGGCGAAGAGACCGCGTCGGGGCAGATGACCGTCGACACTCTGCGCTCGCTCTACCGCTTCGAAGAAATCGATGCCGCAACGCGCATCTACGGCGTCGCCGGCCACCCCATCGCGCACTCACTCTCGCCCCTGATGCTGAATACGGCCTTTCGCCGCGAGCGCATCAACGCTGTCTTTCTGCCCCTCGAAACCGCAAAGATCGCCGATCTGCTGACCTTGGTCGAGCGCATTCCGCTAGCGGGGCTCGCCGTCACCATGCCGCTGAAGCAGGAGATTCTGCCCTCGCTGGCCCGCATGGACGAGCTCTCCACCCGTATCGGCGCCTGCAACACCATCGTGCGTGGACCGGACGGCCGCCTCTTCGGGTTCAACACCGACGTCAGCGCCGTCATCGGACCACTCGAGCGGCGGCTCTCGCTGAAAGGTGCGCGCGTGCTGGTGCTGGGCGCCGGCGGTGCGGCGCGGGCCGCAGTCTTCGGACTGAAGGAGAAAGGCGCGGAGGTCCACATCCTCAATCGCTCCCCGGAGAGCGCAAAGGAGCTGGCCGCGCAGGCGAAGGCGAAGGTCTTCAAGCGCGAGCAACTGACGAAGACCGACTTTGACGTGGTGCTGAATGCCACCCCCGCCGGTATGCACGGCAGCAAGGTGGATTCGCTGCTCGAACCCGAGGAGCTGCGCACCCGGCTGGTCTTCGACATGGTCTACAATCCCATCCAGACTCCGCTTCTGCGCATGGCCCATGAGAAGGGGATCGCAGTCATCCCCGGTCTCGAGATGTTCGTGCACCAGGGAGCGCGGCAGTTCGAGATATGGACCGGCAAGCCCGCGCCTGAGGCGGACATGCGCCGCGTCGTGATTCATGCGCTGCAGCGGGCAGCGGAGCCCGCCAAGACCGCCTGAGCGGCCCAGAGACGCGCCTTCCCTCTGCCGCGCTCCTTTTATGTATCCGACTGCGCTATAACGAAAAGTATGGAGCAGCG
>JAUTWX010000373.1 GCA_030838385.1 Acidobacteriaceae bacterium | reverse complement strand
GCTGGTGGTACAAGCGCGGAGTTGCGGGCTTCCGGCTCGATGCCGTCGATACCCTCTATGAAGATCCGAACCTGAAAGACAATCCGGTGCAGCCCGGCAAGAACAAATATGGCGATCCGAATATGGAGCCCGTGAACAACAACAAATTTCCCGAGGTTCACACCACGCTTCAGGAGCTTCGTAAGGTAGCCGACGACTATAACGCGGTGCTGATCGGCGAGACCTGGACGAAAAACATTGATGAGCTGAAGCAGTCTTACGGCGGTGGTCAGCGCGAGCTGCAGATGCCAATGGATTTCATGTTCACCAAGGTGGATCGGCTGTCAGCCACTGAGTTTCGCCGCCAGGTCGCGGCCGTAGATGCCGCCGGTGGCTGGCCAGTCTTCGTCATCAGCAATCACGACATCGTGCGCGCGGCCTCGCGATGGGGCGACGGCAAACACAATGCCCAGATCAACAAGATGATGGCGGCTTTCTATCTCACCCTGCGTGGCACGCCGATCATGTACTACGGCGAAGAACTTGGAATGGAAAATCACGATCCTACGCGCGTAGAAGACGTGAAGGATCCAATCGGTGTGACCGGGTGGCCGAAAGAGAAAGGAAGAGACGGCGAGCGTACGCCGATGCAGTGGAATAGCGAAAAGAACGTGGGCTTCACAACCGGCAACAATCCATGGCTGCCGGTGACGCCGGCTTATAAGACGCAGAACGTTGAGAGCGAGTCGAAAGATCCTGACTCAGTTTTATCGTTCTACAAGCAGGTGCTCGCGCTTCGACACAAGAATGAGCAACTGATGGAAGGCAGCTACGTGTCAATTACCGACGACCCCAACGTGATCGCTTACCTGAGGTCGTACAAAGACCGCGCGGTGCTCGTGGTGCTGAACATGTCGGCATCGCAGCAGAAAATCAAGCTGGATCTCGGGAAGCAAGGTTTTGCAGCGGACGCCAAGATGCTGGCAACTTCGATGAAGAAGGTTCCGGACCAACTCAGTGCTTCGCAAATGACCTTGGAGCCGTACGGAGCATTCATCGGGGAGATAACAAAGTCGGCAAAATAAGAACCGCGAACAGAAATGCGGCGCTCGCCAGGCTGTTACGAAACGAGGCTTTGTAGAAGTGGTAAACGATGCTCCGGGATTCCGGGGCATCGTTTTCGTTTGGCGAGTGGTGGGCGTGGAGCGGCGGTCAGAGAGCGAGTGCGGCTCTCAGGCGAGTTCCGCCGAGCACCTTCATCATGCGTTTCAGGTTGTAGGCGATGATCGCCAGACTGATCTCGGTCTGCGCTCCGCCGCGTCCCCGGAGCAGGAACCGGGGATGTCCGAAGATACGGTACTTCAAGGTGGCGAACGGATGCTCGACCGTCGATCGTCGCAGTCGCATCGCCTCCGGAGTGGTCCGTTGCTGCATCCTCTGCAGCGCACCGTCGTGCAGATGACGCTGCACGAAGCGGCGGGACGTAATGGTGCAGCTCGCCTTCAGCGGACAAGCGGCGCAGGCTTCCGGCGATGCCGCGTAAATGACCGCCTGATTTTTGCGATGCAGTTGTTTGCGCAGCAGGGTCTTACCTGCGGGGCAGCAGAAGGTATCCGACTGCTCGTCATAGATAAACTGGCTGCGGTCGTACAGCGTGCCATCGCCTTTATTGTTGACGCTTCGATTGGCGGGCACATGGGGCACGATGCCCTCGGCTTCGCAGGCCTCGGCCTGTTCGCCATTCGAGTAGCCCGCGTCGGCCACCACGTTCAGCGCAGGCGGATTGCCCACGGCGGACTTCGCCGCCTCCGCCATCGGCAGCAGACTGCGATTGTCGGTGGCTTCGGTGGTGACCTGCTGCGCCACGATCAGCGCATATTCCGCATCGACCGCAGTCTGCACGTTGTAGGAAGGTGCCAGCCCGCTGGGCGTACGCATGAAGCGCGCCTCCGGCTCGGGATGGCGCTTCAGCTTCTCCAGCGCTGCCGCCACCGCACTGGCGTCGATGACGACTCCGTCCTGCTCGTCGGCCGTCTCCATCTGATCGAGATAGCGCTTCATCGCCTCGCGCTCGCGTACCCCATGGGCGCTGCTCACCGCGCGGAACTTCGAGCCGTCGATGGCCACCCACTCGCCGCGCACCAGTCCCAGCGAACGTGCGAAGCGCACCAGCTCCGCTCCCGCCTCGGTTACGGCAGCGCGATGCATCCGCCGGAACTCGGCGATCGACTTGTAATCCGGAACCAGGCGCCCCAGCAGCCACATCACTTCCAGGTTGCGCCCGCACTCAGCCTCTAAGCGGCGCGACGACCGGATCTGCTGCAGATATCCGTACAGATACAGCTTCAGCAGATCGCGCGGATCGTATCCGGGACGCCCCGTTTCCGCAGGCTCGGCCCGCACGAAACCCAGTCCCGCTAGGTCCAGCCGGCCCACGAATGCCTCGATCACCCGGCACACGTGGTCCGCGGCTATCAGATCATCGAGCGTTGTCGGAAACAGCGCGTGCTGCCCACGTGCTTCTCCCTGGATAAATCCCATACAAAATGCCCTCGCTCTCGCGAGGGCATCTTCGCACTATCACTTGTGAATAATCTACAGTTTCGTAACAGCCTGC
>JAUTWX010000301.1 GCA_030838385.1 Acidobacteriaceae bacterium | reverse complement strand
GATTCCATCGCACGTATGCCTCCGGACCACGCAACGCTTCGCCAGAAACCCTGGAAAAACGAGAGAAAGAGGAGACAGCGGAATGGAAGTCGCGGAACGAAGTACCGGAGCGTCCTTACAATGTCTTGACGATCCTTGTGTTCGGCTAAGGACTGGAGCTGGCGAAGGGACTTGAACCCCCGACCCTCTGATTACAAATCAGATGCTCTACCAGCTGAGCTACGCCAGCCCGCACCGCTTTGCTCCCGGCACACACTGCTGCGAGCCCCGGGGAGCGACCGTTCAAGCGCAAGAGTAGCACAGCGGCGAGGCCGTCGCAACGCGCGAAGAACGATCAGGACAGCGCGCTTCTCCCCGGGGTGATCCATCACCTTCCGATAGGTTGATACCCGCTGCTTCCTGCCTTCCTCATCGCAGCAACTCCCTCTTCGGCAGAGAGGAGCGGCGTGGTTTTGACGCTTTTGCAGGAGCCACCTGCCGCGATGGCAGCAGCAAATGCCGCGGCTGAAACATTGTCCGGCATTTCCAGGAAAACGACCGTGTCGTACTCTCCGAAGCTCAACCAGCCTTGCAGTAGCTTTCCGCCGAGTTTCTCTACCACCGCAGAAACCGCCGGTATCCGGTTCTGCGGGTTTTTGACCAGGCTCGCCCACGCTTCGGGCGAATACGCCACCTGCACCAGGAACTGCGCCATATGCATTCTCCTAAGCCACTGTTAGTCATCACTGAGATTTGGGGATATTTGTCTTACCGGGGGCCGGTGCGGGAGAGAATGCCGCCTATTGCGGCGAGAAAGACCTTACGACTCCGGTGGCGGATTGGCAAGCAGATGCCGGAAGGTCAAACAACTATGCTGTCGAAACGCTGATGTGGCCGCCTTCTGAGTCCACAAGCTGCGCCAGCATACCGCCGAAATCCTGCTTGGTTGGCGGCATGCTGAACACTACGCCCTTCGCAGACATCTCCTCGAAAAACGTATGCAGGTCCGGCACGCCGAAACCAAGCTCCACCGTTCCCGGCGGGTTCTTTTCCGACGCCGGATGCAGCGCCAGGGTCGTCTCTCCGGTCGCAAACTCGCTCCAATGCGGGGAGGCGAACTTCAACGGCAAGCCCAGAGTGTCGCGATGGAACGCCACGGCGCGATCCATCGCGCCGACGAATTTGATGACATATGTAAGCTTCATGGTGGCGCGTCTCCCAGCGTGGGGAGCATACCTCCGCGAACCCTGTGCGCGCCTGCCTTTCCCTGTGCGCGCCTGCCTTCTTGATTTAGCTTCGTCTTCTGGAGTGTCGCGTCATCGTTCCACGGTCGCGACGCGGCGCCTCATCGCCGCCTCATCCTAGTGCGCTGCTATTCTGTCTGCGCCACCCCGGCCATCATGCGCAGACGTACCCGCACCACACTCCTCGTCGCCGCCATCGTCATCGCGTTGCTCGCCGCTCTTGCCTGGCTGCGGCAGAAGGCGCCTCCGGAAGTGGCGCGTCTGCTGCCGGAATCCGACGGCATGGTCTACATCAACTTCGAGCCGCTGCGCGCCGCCATGCACTTCGATCAGCATCCCGTGCAGCGCGATGCCAGCTATCAGAAGTTCATTGATGCGACGGGGTTCGTTTTCGAGCGCGACCTGCACCAGGCCGCAATCGCCATGCACCACATGCAGAACCCACGCGGACCGAACGGGCCGGTCGCCTATTCCGAGGTTTTCGCCGGCCACTTCGATCACAAACGGCTGACGGCATGGCTCGAAGCCGCCAGCAAAGCTCGTGAGCAGTACGCCGACCGCACCATCTACAGCCTCGAAAGCCAGGGCCGCACGGTGCGCATCGTGATGCTTGGCTACGACATGGTGGCCGTGTCAAACACGCCGACGGCGGAGCAGGTCCACGCCATCGTCGATCGCTATCGCACCGCCGCGCTGCCCTTCTCCGGGTCCTCTGTGCTGTCGGATTACTACAGCCAGGTGCCGGCTCTCTCTATCGCCTGGGGCATTGGCCGCATCTCGCTGCCCTTCTGGTCGGAGGGCGGTCCGCGCATCTTCGGCGTGACCCTGCCGCTGGACACGGATACGGCGTTCGTCGCCTCGGTGCGCTTCCTGGGCACGCTGCGGCTGCGCGTGGAGGAGATTGCCCCCAGCCAGGCCGATGCCGCTGCCACCACGAACGCGCTGCAGAGCATGCTGGGCATGCTCTCCGCGGCGATGACCTCGATCGAAAACAATCCGCAGAGCAAGGACTACCGCACCCTGGTCAACAGCGCGACGGTCACGCAGCACGGCAGCCGCACCGTTCTGACGGCAACTGTACCGCTGGACCTGGTGAAGCAGCTTGCCGGCGGCAATCCGTAGACAAACGTATAGCCCCGACTATGTGCGATTTGTCAGAAGGCTTGACATAACGGTATCGTTAACTATGTAGTATTCACCGCAATGCGCGGTGCCACCACCCCCGAATCCCCTCACTCCTGACCCCGGAGGAATGCATGTTTCGTATGACCAACGCCTCGCGCGTCCTGGGCCCCCTTCTCTTCTCCACCCTGCTCATGACCGCAGCCCCCGCTCTGCTCGCGCAGAGCACCCAGGTCATCACCGGCCAGGCTGCCTTTACCGACTACTCGAAAGAAAAGCCCGGCACCATGCGCAAGATCACCGTTGCCGACCTGCCGGCGCCCTACGCAACCCAGTCGGTGGATAATGGCCCCGGCGTGGTGCCGCGGCCCGCGGGCGCGATGCCCGAAGCGCCGGCCGGCTTCAAAGTCGAGCTCTATGCCTCCGACCTGAAAAACCCGAGGCTCATCCGCACCGCACCCAACGGCGACCTGTTCGTGGTGGAGAGCGAGCCCGACCGCAGCGGCGACAGCGGCACCGTCCTGGTCTTCCGCGGCGTGGATGCCAGCGGCAAACCGAAGCAGGTTGCGACCTTCGCCACTGGCCTGAAGCAACCATTCGGACTTGCGTTTTATCCGCTCGGGCCGAATCCCAAATGGGTCTACATCGGCAATACCGACTCCGTGGTGAAGTTCCCCTACAAGAACGGCGACCTGAAGGCGACCGGACCATCGCAGGTGGTGGTCGCCTCGCTGCCTGGCGGCGGACGCCTGCGCGGCGGCGGCCACTGGACGCGCGATGTCGTCTTCTCGAAAGACGGCCAGCGCATGTTCGTCTCCGTGGGCTCGCACTCGAACGTGGACGACCCGGACAGCAATCCCGCCGAGTTCCATCGCGCCGATGTGCTCGAATACACGCCCGACGGCAAATTCGTGCGGGTCTATGCCTCGGGCATTCGCAACTGCGTGGGTGAGGCGATCAACCCGGCGACCGGGCAGCTTTGGTGCTCGGTAAACGAGCGCGACGCTCTCGGTGACAACCTGGTGCCCGACTACATCACCCACGTCGAGGAGGGCGCCTCCTATGGCTGGCCGTGGTTCTACATGGGCAATCACCAGGACCCGCGGCACAAGGGCAAGCATCCCGAGCTTGCGAATAAGGTGGTCGTCCCCGATGTGCTACTGCAGCCGCACTTCGCCTCGCTGGAGATGACCTTCGACGAGGGCAAGTCGTTTCCGGCGTCTTACAAGGGCTGGGCCTTCGCGTCGGAGCACGGCTCGTGGAATAAATCCAAGCGTGCCGGCTATGAGGTGATTGCAGTACCGATCGAGAACGGCAAGGCGACCGGGGCGTATCAGGACTTCCTGACCGGCTTCGTCACGCCGGATGGCAACGTATGGGGCCGGCCGGTCGGCGTCACCTTTGCGAATGACGGCTCCCTATTCGTAACCGACGATGGATCGAGTTCCGTCTGGCACGTCAGCTACACCGGCGCGAAGCAGCAGGCGGGCGAGTAGCCTGGTCAGCAATCCATGCAGAGGGCGTCCGGAAAATCGGACGCCCTTTCTCTTTCACCGTTGGCTCTTGCGCCCCGCCGCGACATCCATGTTGAATCCCGCCGAGCCGCCACGCGGCACGCTCAGCGATTGCCACTGCGCCGACTGCAGATGCTTCGCGAGGAAGACGATCTGGCCGACGTGATAGCTGTAGTGCGCGATCTGACGATTGATGGCCTGCATCACGGAGTGGCGCTCGCCGCGAATGAACGTCTCGCGCGCAAGATCCGCATCCGTCAATGGGTCGAGCGCGGTGAACATGCAGGCCCAGCCCTGGTCCCATAGCGCCATCAGCTGGGCGCGCGTCGCCGGCGGTGACTCGAATTCTGTGTCGCGGTGGCGGTCCGGCTTCTCGCCGTCCGCATCAGGAAAGCCAGTCCAGCGCGAGCGCATGTTCCCGGCGATATGCTTCACGATCTGCGCGATGGAGTTCATCTCCGGATCGAGCACCGCGGTCAGGTCGGCGTCGGAGACCTGCGCGATCGCTCCTTCGCCGAGCCGCTTGTAGTAGGCAACGAGCGGGCGCACGTCGTCGAGGTAGCTGGTGGTGAATAGGAGTGCCATGCCAGAGGATGTACCATGCCGCACATGCGCAAGGCCACTCTGCTGTCATTCGTCGTCACACTTTTCGTCGCCCTTCATCTTCCCGCTCAGACCGC
The DNA here is from genome assembly GCA_030838385.1 of Acidobacteriaceae bacterium. GTDB lineage: Bacteria > Acidobacteriota > Terriglobia > Terriglobales > Acidobacteriaceae > KBS-83. The sequence continues at coordinate 19,044 of JAUTWX010000301.1, read as the reverse complement.
CGCGCAAGCATCCCTTGAACAACAGGTAGACCAGATCGCCGCCCAGCATCACGGCCAGGTTTCGGTCTTCGCCAAAGACCTGAAGACTGGCCAGACCATCGCAGTGAAGGCCGATGAGCCGGTGCAGACCGCAAGCGTTATCAAGCTGGCGATCCTGTATGAGGGCATGGAGCAGATCCGCGCCGGCAAGGCGCACTGGAACGATCCGGTGACGCTGACCAAGGAGAACCAGACCTCGGGCTCGGGCGTGCTCGGCTTCTTCGATACGCCGGCAACGCTCACGCTCAAAGACGTGCTCTCCATGATGGTGATGGTCAGCGACAACACGGCGACGAATGTGGCGATCGACAAGATCGGGCTCGACGCGGTGAACGCCGAGATGGGCCGCCTTGGGCTGAAGAACACCTGGCTCTACAAGAAGATCGGCAAGCCGCCACCGGGTCCTATGCCCGCCGATCAGAAGAAATTCGGCCTGGGCAAGACCACCGCGCGCGACATGGCAACGCTGATCGAACGCATCGTCACCTGCCATCTCAATGATGACAACGCGCCACCCACCGAAGCCGACCGCGCCATCTGCGGCGTCACGCTGCACATGCTGCGCTCGCAGTTTTATCGCGACGGCGTGCCGCGGTATCTGGAGCCGGTCGACAGCTCTGAGGAAGGCTCAGCGATTGCGAGCAAAACGGGCGCGCTCGACGCGGTACGCAACGATGTCGACGCTATCGCTACGAAGAACGGTCTGCTGATCCTGTCGATCTTCACCTGGGACAACAAGGACCAGAGCTGGACTGACGACAACGAGGCCTATCTGACGACGGCGAAGATCGCGAAGGTGATCGTGAATACGTGGGCGCCAGATGGACTGGATGTGAAGGCATTCGAACTGCCGCCCGCGAAATAACAGGCCATCGTGCGACTCTCTGCGGAAGCGACCATCGGGAGCGACCCTGCTTCAGGCGCAGCAGGCGCTCCCGCCCGTCCGGCTAGGACTCGATGGGGCGGGCTGGCTGCGCGTTGTCAACCGGCTTATCCGGTTGCTGGTTATAGACCTCTTCCACGCGCGCGAGCGTATCGATCTCCTCGATCGGTTTGTCATCACGTATGCGCATGATGCGTGGAAAGCGCATGGCAAAGCCGCTGGCATGGCGGTCGGAGCGCATCAGGTTGTTGAAGGCCACTTCGAGCACGACCGTCGGCTCGACCGTGCGCCAGCCGCCGAAGTCCTCGATGGTGTGCTCGTGGAAATATTGCGAGAGCCGCGCGATCTCCGCGTCGGTCAGCCCCGAATAGGCCTTCCCGACATTCTTCAGCGTGTCGCCATCGCGCACGGCAAAGGTGTAGTCGCTCAGCGTGCCGGCGCGCTTGCCGTGTCCGTACTCGGCTGACGTGACGACGACATCGAGCGTCGCCAGCTCGCGCTTCAGCTTCAGCCACGCCAGCCCGCGCCGGCCCGGCTGGTAGAGGCTGGCCGCCGCCTTCAGCATGACGCCCTCATTGCCGCGCGCCCGCGCATCCACGTATGCCTGCTCCAGTTGCTCCGCGCTGGAGAGACGCACGATGGGCGCGAGCACAAGGCGCGCGAAGGCGCCGCCGTCCGGCTCTACCGCAGCGGCGGGATCCGCAAAGAGCGCTCCCTGACTGTGCGGCGACTCCGCTTCCGTCGGCGTGTTGCCGACCACGGTGTTCGGTGCCTGCGCTGCGCAGACCTCTTCCAGCATCGCGCGCCGCACAGCGAGCGGTTGCTCCAGCAGGAGCGACTCGCCGCGATACAACAGATCGAAGGCCATGAAGACCACAGGCGTCTGCTGGCGCATGGCCGCCGTCACACGCTTGCGGCCGATGCGGTTCTGCAGGGACGAGAACGGAAGAGCGCGCTGGGATGTTGCGGCTGGGTCGCTGTTCCAGGCAAGGATCTCGCCATCGAGAATCAGCGGTTCGGTGACATTTGCAAAAGCCTCGGTGAGTTCGGGGAAGCTGTGCGTCATGTCGTCGCGCGAGCGCGAGAAGAGCGCGACTCGTCCGGGCTGCGATGGATCCCCGCAATGCAACTGACAGCGGATGCCATCAAACTTGTCTTGGATATGCGCCTGCGTCAGCGCAGGCAGAATATGCGCCTGCGTCAGCGCTGGCAGAATGTGCGCCTGCGTCGGCGCTGGCTGTACGTGTGCTTTAACCAGCGGGCTGTCATCCTGAGCGGAGCGAAGGAGCTGCAGTTGGCTCGCAGTATCGCTGTCGCTCGTGCCCTCGGTCTCCGGCGTGGACTCAGCGCCGCCCTCGCCCTTTTGCTCCGCGCGCACCTCTTCGGCGAAGCGCGCCATCGCCTCTTCGACCGAATCGACCGGGCTCGCCAGCATGAAGCCCAGCGGATGAAAGAGCCGCATGCGCGCCTCATCCAGCCGGTCCGCTTCGGCCAGTCGCACCACTTCGCTCAGATCGCCCAGCAGCATCACGGCGCGACGCACGGCAATCAAGTCGCGTTCCGTCGCAACCGCGATCGCTTCCTCCACCTGCGCCTGCTTCACCCCGATGCGCATATCGCCCAGCATCAGCTTGATGAGGTACTTCGCCTCCAGCGGCGTGGCACGTGCCAGCAGGTCGCGCAGCAGCCCCTGCCGCCGCTCCGTGCCGCCGGCGGCACCCTGCGCAGCGGCCATGCCCGCAAAGCTCTCAGCAACATCCTCGATGGTGAGGATTGCCGGCGCCAATGCCCCACGCGCCGAGAGCAGATCGAAGGCCGCTGACCCCAGGTCGCCATGCTTGCGATAGGCAGCTTGCATCACCGTGTCGCTCGCCTGTGTGCGCTCCCTCACCACCTGCCACAGGCTGGCTCCGCCGACGCTGAGCTGGCGGCCATCGGCCTCCGCGAATGGCGTACCGGCGAGGTAGAGCGCCGCAAGCGCGGCCGCCTCTACCGGCAGCTCGCGCAGGTAGTCGGCCATCCAGGCGCGCTTCTCCAGCTTCTTCGTCGTCCCGGCCAGCCGCTCGCACAGCTCCGCCCACGGTTCCAGCTCTGTCATTATTCGCTCTTCGTCCGGCAAACGTTGTAGATGCATCCGGCAGCCGCCCGCGATACTCTAATAGCAGCAATGTCGCGTCTCATCCACTTCCCGGGCACTCTCCTTTAGCGGCTCCCGCCGCCATCGCCCTGCTGCGTCCCTACCCCGTATCTGAATCGATCCACACCGGCCCGCCGTGGCCGAGGAGCTCCCGATGTTTGAACGCCTGGAACAGATTGCCGCCCGCTACGAAGAGCTGGGCCGCGAGATGGCCTCCGACGAGGTCGTCAACGATCACGAGCGCTACCAGAAAGTCGCCAAGCAGCACCGCGATCTGGAGCCTGTGGTCGATGCCTTCCGCGACTACCAGCGCACGAAGCAAGGCATCGCCGACTCGCAGGCCATGCTCGCCGAGACTGATCCCGAGATCCGCGCCATGGCGCAGGACGAGCTGACGCAGCTTGAAGAGCGCCTGCCGAAGATCGAAGAGGACCTGAAGCTGAAGCTGCTGCCCAAAGATCCGAACGACGAGAAGAACGTCATCCTCGAGATTCGCGCCGGCACCGGCGGGGATGAGGCCTCGCTCTTCGCCGCGGAGGTCTTCCGCATGTATTCGCGCTTCGCCGAGCAGCATCGGTGGAAGGTCGAAGTGCTGTCCTCTTCCGAGTCCGGTATCGGCGGCCTCAAGGAAGTCATCGCCATCATCGAAGGGGATCGCGTCTACTCCCAGCTCAAGTACGAATCCGGCGTACACCGCGTGCAGCGCGTGCCCGCAACGGAGACGCAGGGTCGCGTTCACACCTCCGCGGTCACTGTCGCGGTGCTGCCCGAAGCGGAAGACGTCGACGTCAAGATCGAAGCCAAAGACCTGCGCATCGACACCTTCTGCTCGTCCGGCCCTGGCGGCCAGTCAGTGAACACCACTTATTCGGCCGTGCGCATCACGCATCTGCCCACCGGCACTGTGGTGAGCTGCCAGGATGAGAAGTCGCAGATCAAGAACCGTGAGAAGGGCATGCGCGTGTTGCGTGCGCGCCTCTACGAAGTCGAACAGGAAAAGCAGCAGGCGGCCCTCGCGCAGGAGCGCAAACAGCAGGTCGGCTCCGGCGATCGGTCGGAAAAGATTCGCACCTACAACTTCCCGCAGAACCGCCTCACCGACCACCGCATCGGCTTGACGCTGCATCAGCTCGCCGAGATCATGGAGGGCCGTTTGCAGCCGGTGATTGATGCTGTGGTGGCGTATTTCCAGGCCGAGCGGCTGAAGGCGGAGACCGCGAACATCGCCTGATACGCTACGGACGATGAGAACACTTACGGTCGTCTGCCTCGCAACACTTCTGGCCGCTGGCGCGCGCGCACAGGAAGCACAGCCGGCGCCGCTCTCCTACGATTGCCACCGCACCCACACGCCCATTCGCATCGATGGCAAGCTCGACGACCCGGCATGGAAGAAGGCGAAGTGGACCTCCGACTTCGTGGACATTCAAGGTGCCGCAAAGCCAACGCCGCGTTTGCGCACGCGCGCGAAGATGTTGTGGGACGACAAGTATCTCTACATTGCGGCCGAGCTCGAAGAACCAAACGTCATCGGCACGCTAACCAAGCATGACTCCGTCATCTTCAAAGACAACGACTTCGAAATCTTCATCAAGCCGCTGCCCGAGTCGGAGAGCTACTACGAGTTCGAGCTGAACGCGCTCAATACCGGCTGGGACCTCTTCCTGCCCAAGCCGTACAACCAGGGCGGCAAAGCCGACAGCAGTTGGGATATCGCAGGATTGAAAACCGCCGTTGCCGTCCAGGGAACGCTGAACCTTCCCGGCGACACCGACCACGGCTGGACGCTCGAGATCGCCTATCCTCTCGACGCATTCAACTCGCGCCAGCAAGTACCGCTACCCAAGCCAGGCACGGTGTGGCGCATCAACTTCAGCCGGGTCGAGTGGACGCCGGGCAACCCGAAGGAAGACAACTGGGTGTGGTCGCCACAGGGCGTCATCAACATGCACGTGCCCGACCGCTGGGGCTATCTGCATTTCCGCTAGCCGCTATGCTCGACTTCCGTTAGCCGCGACGATGGACTTCCGCCAGGCTCACGGCGGACCGCCCCACCCGGAAATGACGTATCAGGCGGGCAGATGTGCCCGGTTCGATCTATGCATTCGGACGAGTGCTCCGCCAACTACGATCGCGAATGAGTCAGCGAAGTACCAAGTCGGATTGCCACGGCAGCAGCGACGGCCATTGCGCCAAAGACGAGGCCCAGCGTCCCGTCCGCCCAACCCAGCACCTGCTCGCGAGCCGGACGCATTCACTATTTGTAATTCAATCCCTGCCAGCGCAAGGCAAGCCGGCCGACTTCCGCATCGCAAGACTCCTCTGCGTCATCATTAGGTGCATGGCCACGACCGCGAACACGTACCAGGCAATCGCTAACCCCATCTGGCAGGCCGCCACCACGCGCCAGCGTCACCTTGCTTATGGCGAAGGCCCCGTCCGCCGGTTTTATAGCGAGGTGGTTCCACTCGCGGCACTCGAAAACCACTCCGCCGATGCGGTAACCGCACTCACCGCGATGGTCTCGCCGGGCGAGCGTGTGTGGCTCTTCGAAGAGCCGCCGCATCTCGGTCCCGAGCAATGGCGCGAGACCATGCGCGTCCCCGGCTTTCAGATGGTCTGCGACGGGCCGACGTCCGAGGCTCAAAGAGCGAACCAACCTAGCTCCGTCATGCTCGATCCAGTAGCCGACGCTGCAGCGATGAACGCGCTGAAAGCGATCGCCTTCCCCGGCTTCTTCGGCATGCGCACGCCGGAGATGGGCAGGTATCGCGGTATTCACGTGGATGGAGAGCTGGTGGCGATGGCCGGCGAGCGGCTGGCCGTTCCCGGCTACCGCGAGGTGAGCGCCATCTGTACCCATCCCGCGCATCTCGGCCACGGTTACGCGCAGCGGCTCACACGCGAGGCAACCGCCGCCATCCTCGCCGACGGCGACACTGCATTCCTGCACGTCGCAGGCGGCAACGGTGCCGCGATTCACATCTACGAGCAGCTCGGCTTCCGGCGTTCCGCCGATGCACTCTTCGTCCAACTGGAGCGGCTCGGACAGTAGTCGCGTGACCGCAAATGAAAAGGGCCGGTGATCGAAATCACCGGCCCTTGTTTTGCTATGGCTATTCCTTACGCCGGTACCGCCGCTTTATTCGACACAGTAGCAGTTACCTTGTAGCGCTTCATGGTGATGGCGAGCTTGCGCTCGATCCTCCTCACCTCGTTGCGCTCCTCGGGCAGCGCGAAGGTATGCGCCGTCCCCGAGCGCGACGCGCGTCCGGTGCGGCCCACGCGGTGGACGAAGTCTTCCGCTTCCTTGGGCAGATCGTAGTTGACGACGTGCGCCACGTGGGGCACGTCGATGCCGCGCGCCGCCACGTCCGTCGCCACCAGCACGCGGTTCGCGCCGTCGGCAAAGCCCTTCAGAGCAGCAACGCGCTGCGCCTGGGTGCGGTCGCCGTGGATGCGCGCAGCGTTGTGACCGACGCGGCTGAGGCGGTTGGCCAGACGGTCCGCGCCATGCTTGGTGCGAGTGAAGACGAGGAAGCTGCCCTCATGCTTGCTGAGCAGGTGCTCCAGCAGCTCGGACTTCTTCTCCTTCGAGACCTCAAACATCTGCAGCGCGACGTTCTCCGCCGGCTTCAGCTCGGTCGAGATGTCGATGCGCACCGGATTCTTCAGGTACTCGCGCGTCACTTCACGCATCTCCGTGTTCAGCGTGGCCGAGTAGCAGAGTGTCTGCCGTTCCGCGCGCAGCTTGCCGACGATGCGCTTGATCGATGGCTTGAATCCCATGTCGAGCATGCGATCGCACTCGTCGAGCACCAGCACTTCCACGCCATCGAGCTTCACCAGCTTGCGATCGATGTAGTCTTCCAGTCGTCCCGGCGTCGCTACGACGATACGCACGCCGCGGCGCAGCGCGTCGAGCTGCGGACCTTCGGCGAGACCGCCGACGACCAGTGCCGCGCGCATGCGGCCCTCCGGCATCAACTGCCGGTAGACCTTCTCCACCTGCATGGCGAGCTCGCGCGTCGGCAGCAGAATCAGAGCCGTGATCTGCTTGCCCGGCACTTTTTGCAGACGCTCGATGATGGGCAGCATGAAGCTCAGCGTCTTGCCGGTGCCGGTCTGTGCGGTTGCCAGGACATCGCGGCCTTCGAGCGCTGGAGGAATTGCCAACGCCTGCACTGGCGTGGGTATAACAAAATTCACCGCCGCGAGGCGCTTCTGCAGCTCGGGCGAAAGGGGTAGTTCCGAAAATAATTTCAACTTGGGTTTCCTATACATCGCCGGATACACGTCATGTGTAGCCGCGATGTGCGACATGCGCTGCTCGCCTGGCATCCGATCGCGTGTCATTCCTGTAGGATCTTTGAGCCTGCAGGAACGTTCGGGGCGGCGCGCTGTTCTTTTTTGTACGTAGGGGAAAAACGGTGGGACTTCTGGATGCTGCCGACTGGCATTCTTCCGCCAGCCTCCGCTCTTGCCGCACGATCCTTGCGTCCAGGAAGCGATTCGGCTTCGCAGACTCCATCCACTCGACACGCGGTGGATGACAACGCTTCAGGTTCGGGCTGGAGGCTCTCACCGGAGAGCCGCAGGCCAGCATACTGGCCGCATTCGGGATGCGATCTAGCATCACCCTTGCGAAGCGTTGACGCCAGTATAGCATTCATTCGGAATGACCACGCTGCATGCAGCACTCCACGAAGGTGCTATAGGACTCGCGCCGAGCAATACGGCCCGCCGCGACGCCGAACTGCTCCTGCTGCACGCAACCGGCCTCACGCGCGCGGAGTTCATGACGCATCCGGACCGCGAGCTGACCGAGGCGCAGACGAGCACGTATCGAGCAGCCATCGCGCGCCGAGCCCGCAAGGAGCCGGTGCAGTACATCACCGGCACGCAGGAGTTCTACGGGCGGCCATTCATCGTGACGCCCGCGGTGCTGATCCCCCGCCCCGAGACCGAGCATCTGGTCGAAGCCGTGCTCGCCCTCCACCCGGCACCTCGCCGTATTCTGCCTCTCCGTATTCTGGACATCGGCACCGGATCCGGCATCCTCGCGGTCACCCTCGCGCTGGAGCTCGCTAACGCAACCGTTACTGCGACCGACGTATCTTCCGCCACACTCGATGTCGCCGAACGCAATGCAGCCGCACTCGGCGCCACAGACCGCATCCGCTTCGTTGAGTCGGATCTCTTCGCAGCCATCCCGCCCAACTCCAACGCGCGCTTCGACTGCATCGTCTCGAACCCACCGTACGTGCCCTCGACCGAGCTTCTCGAGCCGCAGGTGCGCGACTACGAGCCCGCCAGCGCTCTTTATGCAGGAGACGACGGCCTCGCCATCTACCGCCGCCTCATTCCCGGCGCGGCCGCGCACCTGGAACCGGGCGGGCATCTGCTGGTCGAGATCGGCCACGGCCAGCGCGACGCCATTGGCGAGCTGCTTCGCGCCAGCGGCTTCGAAAGCATCCGGTTCACCGACGATCTGCAGGGAATCCCACGCGTCGCCATCGCGAAATCGGCTTTAGCGTAGAATAGAGTTACATTCTCGCCTGAGTCGATCGAGCACACTTCCCGCGACACCTGCTCAGCGCGCCCTACGCAACAAAGCGTTTTCGTTATGCATGTGGTCTGCGGAGTCTTGCTCGGCGTGGCCTTTCCTTAAAGAAAAGCCACATAAGCGATCACTCAGCCGTTTACGCTTATAGCGAAATGCTTCAGGCCGAGGAGGCCCATAGTGCGTTCCTCACTCGTTTACGCCGCAAGCAGAGAGATTCCCAACCGCTTCCAGCTCTGCCAGACCATCAGCAAGGCTGCCCGCGTGCTGCACCTGGCCAGCAACCCCACCGAGGGCACCATCAATCGCGTGCTGCAGAACATCTCTCACCCTGCGTCAGAATTGGAAGCAAAGGGCCCGGAAGCCGCTGTGTAGCGGGGAAAGGTGAGAGCTGTTCGCTCTCACCTTCGTCAACTCCGTCCCGCTCTCCGCCGATACTCATCCGGCCTTTCGATCGGAAATTTTGTTTGTCCGGCCAGCACCAGCAGATCGCGATCGCCGCTTACCAGCAAGTCCGCTTTCGCGCTGTGCGCTAGATCGAGAAATGGTTGATCCTTCGCATCCCGGCACACGACGCTGCACTTCCTGGTGACTTCCACAATCTCGCAGAACGGCAGATAGTCCGCGAGAAGTTCCTGTCGCTCTTCAGCCGTCAAATGAAATTTGCGATGTTGCAGAATGCGTACCAGTTCCGCAACCGATTCCCGGGAAGCCAGCGGAACACATTCGACGTTAAGCCAATGGGCTCGTAGCCACGCTAACCGTCCAGTAGTGAAGACAAGTGCCGAGACAACCGTCGTTGTGTCGAAGACGATGCGCTGCGTCACTTCGAACGGCGCGCCCAGGCAACGGCATCTTTAACATCCTGCTCGGTAATTCCTAGCGCTTCCAGTTTGGCGCGCACCTCATCGCCGCGGCTCTGGCGGAGCGGACGGAGCACGATTGATTCGCCGTCTGTGCTGACATCGAAATGCTCGACGCCCGGAAAGCGGCTCGCTACGGCTTTTGGCAGAGTGAGTTGATTCTTTGCAGTGACTTTAGCCAGCATAATGTTCCCTCGATCCAAGGAAGTAAGGAAACAAGGAAATTGTACTTCACCACTTCCAACTGCGGCAAAGCCGTGCCTGCTACCAAATGAAGGACCTGCAGTTCGCACGTGTCGCCGCAATTGGCTCTCGGAAGTGAGAGTGGCCGACCAGAGCTTCCACAGCGCTACAAATGCCTGCCGGCGGAAGAACCACACGTGGGCCGCCGAAGCGATCCACTCACGCTACCCAACGTACCTCAGCGAGCACCAACCGGCTGACCCGCCGGCTCGCTAACCTGCCGATTCGCCACCTCGAACTTCAGCCGGTTGTTCAGCGGGTCGGCGTCCACCTTCACGGTGTCGCCGTGGAGTACCTCGCCGTCCAGGATCTTGATCGCCAGTGGATCCTGGATCAGCCGCTGGATCGCGCGTTTCAGCGGCCGTGCGCCATATGCGCGGTCGTATCCTGTCATCAGCAATTGGTGGCGCGCGCCGTCGGTCAGCTCCAGCGTGATCTTGCGATCCGCCAGCAGCTTCTTCAGATCGATCAGCCGCAGGTCGATGATGTGGCTGAGCTGCTCCTCTCCCAGCGGACGGAAGATGACAATGTCGTCCACGCGGTTGAGGAACTCCGGACGGAAGCTCTGCTTCAGCACCTCCATCACCTGCTCGCGAGCTACGTCGAAAGCCGCTTCGTCTGTTAACGCTTCGGCATTCAGCATCTGGGCTCCCAGGTTTGAGGTCAAGATAAGCAACGGGTTCTTGAATTCGACAGTGCGGCCCTTCGCGTCGGTCAGGCGCCCATCGTCCAGCACCTGCAGCAGGATGTTGAAGACATCCGGATGCGCCTTCTCGATTTCGTCGAAGAGCACGACTGCATACGGCCGCCGGCGGATGGCCTCGGTGAGCTGGCCGCCTTCGTCGAAGCCGATGTAGCCGGGAGGCGCGCCGATCAATCGCGCCACGGCGTGCTTCTCCATGTACTCGCTCATGTCGATGCGCACCATGGCCTGCTCGTCGTCGAAGAGAAACTCGGCGAGTGCACGTGCGGTTTCCGTCTTGCCTACACCCGTGGGGCCGAGAAAGATGAAGCTGCCGATGGGCCGCTTGGGATCGCTCAAGCCTGCTCGCGAGCGGCGGATGGCATTCGCCACCGTCACCAGCGCATCGTCCTGGCCGATGACGCGCTCGCGCAGCCGCGACTCCATCTGCACCAGCTTCGACACCTCGCCTTCGAGCATCTTGGATACCGGGATGCCGGTCCACTTGCTCACGATGGCGGCGATGTCCTCCTCGTCCACCTCTTCCTTGAGCATGCGCTTGCGCGTGCCGGACTTGGCTGCATCGGATTCGGCATCCTGCTCGGCGCTGAGCTTGCGCAGCTCCGCCTCAGCCCGCGGCAGCTCGCCGTACTGAATGGCAGCAGAGCGCTCCAGGTTGCCCTTGCGGGTTTGCTCTTCCATCTCGAAGCGCAGCTTTTCGATGCGCTCCTTCAGCTCGCTGACGCGCGTGATCGCCTCGCGCTCCTTCTGCCAGCGCGCACGCAGACCGGTGGAGCGCTCCTTGATCGCAGCGAGCTCGCGCTCCACGGCTTCGAGACGCTCCCTGCTGTTGGGATCGGTCTCGCGTTTCAGCGCCGCCTTCTCGATCTCGAGCGAGGTGGCCTCGCGGTCGAGCGCGTCGATCTCCTCCGGCACCGAGCCGATCTGTATGGCGAGCGAAGCCGCGGCTTCGTCCACCAGGTCGATGGCCTTGTCGGGCAGGAAGCGGTCGGATATGTAACGGTGACTGAGCGTTGCCGCAGCGACGATGGCCGAGTCTTTGATGCGCACCTTGTGGTGCGCCTCATAGCGCTCCTTCAGCCCGCGCAGGATGGCGATGGTGTCCTCGACATTCGGCTCGCCGACATAGACGATCTGGAAGCGCCGCTCCAGCGCCGCATCCTTCTCGATGTATTTGCGGTACTCATTCAGCGTGGTTGCGCCGATGGCCCGCAGCTCGCCGCGGGCGAGCGCCGGCTTCAGCATGTTGCTGGCGTCGATCGCGCCCTCGGCCGCGCCCGCGCCAACCAACGTGTGCAGCTCGTCGATGAAGAGGACGATCTCGCCGTTCGAGTCTTCGATTTCTTTGAGGACGGCCTTGAGGCGGTCTTCAAACTCGCCGCGATACTTCGCGCCCGCCAACATCGAGCCGAGGTTGAGCGAGATGACGCGCTTGTCGCGCAGGACTTCCGGTACGTCGCCGGAGACGATGCGGCGCGCGAGCCCTTCGACGATGGCTGTTTTGCCCACGCCAGGCTCGCCGATCAGCACCGGGTTGTTCTTGGTGCGGCGGCTGAGCACCTGGATGACGCGGCGAATCTCTTCATCGCGGCCGATCACCGGATCGAGCTTGCCGCGGCGCGCGAGTTCGGTAAGATCCTTGGCGAATTTTTCGAGCGCCTGAAATTTGGACTCGGGATTCTGGTCGGTAACGCGCTGCGTGCCGCGCACACTGCTGAGTGCCTGCAGGACAGAGGCATGCGTCGCACCCAGCGAGGCCAGCAGTTCGCGCGCCAGATCGTTCTTCTGCTCGGTCAAAGCCAGCAGCAGGTGTTCGGTTGAGACGTACTCATCCTTGAAGTCGGCCGCTTCCTTGAAGGCTCGGTCGAGCACCTTCTGCATCGCATTCGAGAGGCCGGGCTGCGCGCTGGCGCCGCCCACCTTGGGCAGCTTGCTCAACGCATCGTTCGCGCGCGCCAGCAACTGCTCAGTCGGCACACCGACCTTCTGCAGCACCGGCACGATGATGCCGTCCTTGTCCTCGAGCAGCGCCGACAACATGTGCATCGGCGTCAGCTCAGGATTGCCGTGCTCAAGCGCGAGATTGGTCGCTGCCTGCACCGCCTCCTGCGACTTGACCGTAAATTTGTCCCAACGAATTGCCATGTCGTTTCCTTACCTGTTTCAAGAAGGGAGGGTCAGATTCCTGTCCCAATCGTGCGCCAAAGTGCATCCAAAGGCCACTTTTTTGAGACCAAAATCGCATTCATACACGACTGCGGAAGAGCGCAGATTGACGCCCTTCCGCAGTCAAAAGCTGCCGTTTCCGGCAAAACTTGGGCTATTTCCGCCCTGCTTACGCTACCTTCGAGCCCTCTACCTGCTTCTGTTTCTGATCGGTGGTCACAGATCCCACTCCGATCTTGATCTGACGGGGCTTGGCTTCGGCCTTTTTGGCCAGCTCGAGCTGCAGTACGCCAGCGTCGTAAGTGGCCTTTACGTTCTCAGCATCTACCGTGTTCGGGAGCGTAAAGCTGCGGGCGAAGGTGCCGTAGCGGTGCTCGACGCGATGGAAGTTTTCTTCTTTCTCTTCGCTCGAGAACTTGCGCTCGCCGCGAACGGTCAGGGTGCGGCCTTCGACCTGGATATCGAGGTCTTCCTGCTTGACGCCGGGAACCTCGAGCTTGAGGACCAGCTTCTGGTCGTCCTCGTAAATGTCTACGGGCGGAGCGAAGCTGGCTGCGGTCAGCGCTTCTCCGTCATTTGTGCCGCGACCGTAGTCGGTCTGTCCGTAGTTCTGGAACAGTGAGTTCAGGCGGCTCTGCAGCGAGACGACTTCACGAAATGGATCCCAACGAACGATTGCCATGTCACTTTCTCCTTCGGTTATCGGTTGATATCTGGGCCGGGAGATCGAGATACCGGCCTGCATTTGAATAGACGCTTGCCGTTATGTATTGGTTGCATATTTTATGAGTTACTTATACTCACATTCTGGGAACCAGCTAAATTGCTGATTCTCCGAGCGGTTTCCCGCCATCTCACTACTTACTTGGAGGACATCCATGAGAATTGTGCTGTATGGCGCGACGGGAAGAGCCGGCTCCCGCATCCTGACGGAGCTGCTGAGGCGGGGCCACCAAGTGGTCGCCATCGTTCGCAATCTGGACAAAGATCCGGACAAGCTGGCGCCCAACGACGGCCTGACGGTCCAGCAAGGCGACCTCTCCAGCGTGGATGGGATCGTGGAGGCAATCGGCGGTGCCCAGGCGGTGGTGAGCGCCTATGGGCCGCCTCCGGACAACACAGACCAGCTTGTTGACGTGACCAGGCGGGAGATCGCCGCGGTGCAACAGGTGAGCCAGCAGGCCGGCTCACCGGAACACGCGCCGCGGCTGATCGTCGTGGGTGGCGCCGGCAGTCTGGAGGTAGCGCCGGGCGTGACGCTGGTTAGCACAAAGGATTTCCCTGCCGCGTTGAAGCCGATTGCGCTGGCACATGAGAAGGCGCTGGAGCTGCTGAGGCAGTCGTCGATCGACTGGACTTACCTGAGTCCATCGGCATTCTTCGACCCGGGGCAGCGGACGGGCAAGTTCCGGCTGGGACAGGATGAGCTGCTGACCGCGCCGGATGGCAAGAGTTCGATTTCCATGGAGGACTATGCCATCGCGCTGGTGGACGAGTTGGAGCAGCCGCAGCATCGCCGACAGCGTTTCACCGTCGGCTACTAGGTGCTTGCCGCACGGGCGGGTGCGGGACTTGCCGTCCGGGCGGGCGCGCCTGCGGCGCATTTTGCGGGGTTCACTTCCTTTGGCCGCTCACGTTCGCTTTGATGGCGATCCTGTCTGATTCCCATGTCCCAACATAGGAACATGGGGCACCCGGAGAACTGGAGGTCCTTCGCTTCGCTCAGGATGACAGCGTTTAGAACAGGGACTGTTCAGGCTGCGCGCCCACCGGTTGGCTGGTTGTCGTAGTATGCGGCTGGGATGGCTACTGAAAAGATGAAGGTTCTGGTGATCGGAGCGGGTGGGCGGGAGCACGCGATCGCGTGGGCTCTGGCAAAGTCGCCGCGCGTGGATGAAGTGGTGTGCGCGCCCGGCAATGCGGGCATTGGCAAGGTGGCGCGGTGCGTTCATGTGGATGTCGCCGATCTGCACGCGCTGGTGGCGCTGGTTTCCAGGGAGCAGCCGGGGCTGGTGATCATCGGCCCGGAGCTGCCACTCTCGCTGGGATTGACGGATGAGCTGCTGCGGCGCGGCATCCGGGTCTTTGGCCCTACGAAGGCTGCCGCCACGCTGGAGACGAGCAAGAGCTTTGCCAAGCGCTTTTTGCAGCGGCATAACCTGCCGACTGCAGCCTATGCCGTGATCAGCGAGGAGAGCGAGGCGGAGGATGTGCTTGCCCACTTCCGCTTCCCTGTCGTGGTGAAGGCGGATGGACTCGCCGCGGGCAAGGGAGTGGTGATCGCGAAGACGAAGGAAGAGGCGCACGCCGCGATCGCAGGACTCTTCTCCGGACAACTGTTGGGGACGCCGGAACATTCGGTGTTGATCGAGGAGTTTCTGGATGGCGAGGAGCTTTCGTTCCTAGTGATCTCGGACGGTACGCATGCCGCGCCGCTCGCTGCTGCACAGGACCACAAGCGGATCGGCGAAGGCGATACCGGAGCCAATACCGGCGGCATGGGCGTGTATTCGACCGACGCGATGCTGTCGCCGGAGCTGCGCGACTGGATCATGCACCACATCGTGCAGCCCACGCTGGACGGCATGCGAGCGGAGGATGCACCGTTTGTCGGCGTGCTGTACTGCGGGCTGATGATGACGGCGCGCGGCCCGATGGTGCTGGAGTTTAATGCGCGCTTCGGCGATCCGGAGACTCAGGCGATCCTGGTCCGGCTGGAGTCCGATCTGCTGGAGGCGATGGAGGCCGCGGTCGAAGGACGACTCTCCGAGACCGAATTACGCTGGAAGCCGGGCGCGTCGGCGTGCGTCATTGCCAGTTCCGCCGGCTATCCGGGGCACTATCAGAAGGGACTGCCCATCACCGGCCTGGAACGCGCTGCGTTGATCCATGACGTGGAGGTCTTTCACTCCGGGACAGCAGAAAGGGGCGGGCAAATGGTGACCGCGGGCGGGCGCGTGCTGGGCGCGACGGCGATCGCTCCGGACTTGGAGTGGGCGCTAGCGAAGGCCTATGAGGCGCTGGGGATGATCCACTTCGACGGCATTTACTACCGGCACGACATCGGCTATCGCGCGGTGAAAGAGGCCAAGTAGTCGCACGCTCTCATTCAAGAGAACGCACGTGAATTACTGCTCCTTGACGACGCAGTATTGTTTGCCGATGTAGCCCGACGCCGGCGCTTGCTCAAGATAGACAAGCTTGCCATTGAAGTCTCTGGCCGCGGTGTTTGTGAATTGGATGTCCACAACTTTGGAGCTGCCGAGGGCTCGGCGAACGATGGGTTCCGGCAGACAATGCATCTTCATATCGCCGGGGCCACGTTTCAGTGCAACCCTGACCCTGGACCGGAGATGCAGAATGTGGCGTATCCGAACCATCCGGGATGAGAGATCCGGCACTGCGAAGGAATCCTGAACACCGAAGACCAGCACGCCAGCGGGCGCGAGCACCCTTACGAATTCCCGCAAATAGTTTTTGGCGAAACGCCGGGGCACATGCTGGAGGACGATGTTGCTGTAGATGAACGAGAAGCTTGAGTCATCGAAGGGCAGCCGCGCGGCGGAACTGGCCACGTAGCGGCAATGTGGATACTGGTTGAGCGATTCTGCTTGCCGGATCATCTGCTGCGAGATATCCACGCCGACGCATGAGGCAAAGCGCCGCGCCAGCGCCTGGGTGAGACGGCCGACACCACAGCCGAAGTCCAATGCGGCACCGGTGAAGTCGGGAGCATGCCCGATGGTGGCCAGATGGCTCATGACGGTGGCAATTTCGGCATCGCCGGTGGCCATGAACTCGGCGACATCCCACTTGCCGCCTGCCTTGCTGTCATCGGTGAGGATGGCGTTGAGGGCATCTCGCTCAGCGAGATCTTCCCAGGCGTTCTTCAGATTGTTGAGAAGGGTCACAGGCGCCTCGAGTTTTTCTGCAGACAGCAAAACGCCGGGCACGGGCCCGGCGTTTGAATCTGCCACCGAAGTCCGGCTGCGTTAGCTGGGCTGGATCGGCTCGTTCTTCGTCGCCGTGACTGCGGCATCCTGCTTGGTGGTGGGCTCTGGCTTGCCCATGATGCCCTCTTTGAAGCCCTTCAGGCCCTCGCCCAGGCCTTTGCCCAGTTCCGGCAGCTTACGCGGTCCGAAGACCAGCAGCGCAACGACCAGAACTAGGATGAGATGTGTCGGTGTCAGTAGCTCGCCCATAGTGGCATATCCTTCCGCAGGATCTTCTCCGCCGCCTCATTGTCACATACGCGCGCGGCGCCCTGCTTCCCATATGGTACGCCTGCGCGGGCGCAATGGATGCCTTGAAGACGACAATTGACAAGTTGCTGACAAGGCGATCAGTTGG
Source organism: Acidobacteriaceae bacterium (assembly GCA_030838385.1). Classification (GTDB taxonomy): domain Bacteria; phylum Acidobacteriota; class Terriglobia; order Terriglobales; family Acidobacteriaceae; genus KBS-83. The sequence continues at coordinate 2,097 of JAUTWX010000301.1, read as the reverse complement.
GCCGGGACGCGGTCGTCGAAAGACGCTTCTCTACCAGATTGTAGAAGGTGCTGAGATTCTCCGCCGCGCCCAGCGTAAGCCGCCGGTAGACCTTCATGGTGGGCCAGAGGCGGGAACCGGCCACGTCGAGCGTGGGAATAACGGGTTCTGACGGGCCGCCCGAGACCTGACCGCTAGATTCATGGTTGCCCGGGTAGGCGGCGAGCAGCCAGATGCCATTCCAGCGCCGGCGCAGCACTTCTCCGAAGTAGCTGCCCCATAGACGGGACTGAAAGTCGAGATCGACAGCCGCCTGGCCATCGACAATCCGCTCCAGTGCCGCGACGGAGGCCGGGCTGTAGTCGAGCAGGGTGCGATGCTGCTGGCGCGCGACGAGGACCGCTTCATCGGCGTACGCGCGGATCATCGCGTCGATGGAGGGGAAGTTCAGCGCTTCGAGTCTGGCCTTGCTGTCAAACATCGCGATGCTCTCAGAGTATCGGCTCTCGGTGTATCGCGCCTGTCGCCACGCTCTGACTCGCAAGGGGGCGACGAACGCATGTATTCTGCATGTGTCAGGCATGTGTCAGGAAGTTGAATCGTCAGAAGTGCATGTCGCGCGCCGGCCATCGCCGGGTTCTGCGACGTACCGCTGGCTTGATCTTCTCTGATGTCATTGGGCTGACGTCATTTGGGGAGGCAGTCCGTTTTGTCCAAGTCTTTCGGTATTTGCAGGAGCATGGTTCTCCTGCTAGGCGGCGCGATGCTGGCCGCCACGGCATTTGCCCAGAGTACGACACAGAACACCAGCCAGAGCACCAACCAGAACAGCGGCTCCAATCCACAAAAACTTCCTCCGCCGCCAACCATCGACACCAACGTCAACCAGAATCAGACGCTGTCGGCCGTCCGTTACGACAACAAATACGAGATCTACGGCGGACTGGGCTTCGCGCACTTCAAGTCCGGCCCGCAGCTTGCGGCAGGCACGAATCTGGGCGGCTTCGACGTGCAGGGCATCTGGTGGCTGACCCGGCGGCTGGGCGCCACGGCAAACTTACGGGGCTACTACGGGACCCAGGGCGTGAACCCGAATCCGTATCGGGTGAGTGGACCGTTTGTCTTCGAGCACATGTTTCTGGGTGGCGCGACCTACCGGCTGATTGCCCGCGAGCACGCGGCGCTGAGCGCGCACGGCATGGTTGGCGGCGCCGATGGTGTCTTCAGCCATGCGCTGGGGAATGCGCCGGTGACCGGCGTTGCTTTGCAGCCGCGAGACGTGGGCATGTACAACGACGGGCTGGTACTGGCATCGACGATTGGCGGCTCGCTGGACCTGAACCGCTCGCCGCGGCTGGCGCTGCGCATCTCGCCGGAGTGGATCATGACCCGGTACGCAGGCTTCGGCACGCCGTCGGGTGTGCCATCGTCATTCGTCACGCGAAGCCAGAACGAGTTCGGTATCTCGGTGGGAATTCTCTACCGCTTCAAGATGGGCAAGGGGCCGCGCTACCACTAGGACTGCGCGAGAACAATGTGAAAGGACGGCGCGAGCCGTCCTTTTGTCGTCTGCAGAAAATGTCCTGCTTCAATGAAGCCTCTGCGGCAGCCCGAGCAAAACTGCAGGTCCTTCGTTTCACTCAGGATGACATCAGCGAGAGAAAGCGGCTCTGTCGCTTATGTCCTAGACCAATTCGAGTCCGGCGAAGAAGTAGCCGATCTCAAAGGCTGCGGTGTCTTCGGCGTCGGAGCCGTGGATGGCGTTCTCTTCGATGGAGCCGGCGAACTTCTTGCGGATGGTGCCCTCTTCGGCGTTGGCGGGGTTGGTGGCGCCCATCAGCTTGCGCAGGTCGGCGATGGCGTTTTCCTTTTCAAGCACGAGCGCGATGATGGAGCCCGCGCACATGAAGGTGGTCAGCGAGTCGAAGAAGGGCCGCTGGGCGTGGACGTAATAGAAGCCCTCGGCCTGCGACTTGGAAAGAAAGAGCTTCTTGACGCCGACGATTTTGAAGCCGGCCTTGTCGAATTCGGCGAGGATGGATCCGGCGTAACCTTTGCGGATGGCGTCTGGCTTGATGATGCTGAAGGTGCGTTGCGAGGACACTACGTTCTCCCTGA
>JAUTWX010000259.1 GCA_030838385.1 Acidobacteriaceae bacterium | reverse complement strand
TGTAGAGCGCCGTCCGCGCATTGCCCACATGCAGCATGCCGGTCGGCGACGGCGCAAAGCGCACCCGTGGTTTTGTTGAGTCCATACGCCTCGATGCTATCGCAGCACGCCCGGCCAGCCGCTTTGCTTACAATAAGAAGAGCACGCACGAGGAGAAACGCACCGATGGCCCACATGGTCCAGGATTCCCGCTACAAGAAAGAGATGGAAGGACTGGATGAGCCGCCCTTCGACTCCGATTTCGGCAACAAGGTCTTTCACAACGTCTCCAAGCAAAGCTGGCAGGAGTGGGTTGACCGCCAGAAGATGCTGCTGAACGAATACCGCCTCCAGCCCTGGACCCGCGAAGCCCAGGAATTCCTCGTCGAGCAGATGGAGCAGTTCTTCTTCGGCGAAGGCTCCGCCCTCCCCCAGGACTACATCCCACCGGCGGGCTAGCGTCGCGAAACAGCTCAACTTTGTTACACTCACTGAGGCAAGACCCTTGCCTCACCGTCGTCGGGACGTGGCTCAGCCTGGTAGAGCACTCGCTTGGGGTGCGAGGGGTCGGCAGTTCGAATCTGCCCGTCCCGACCAATTCAATCCTCGACATGGGCCTCGACATGGGCTCTGTGGGACTAATCCTTCCTGGATCGCGTTAGAGGCCGAGTTGGATGATCGCGTCTGAGCGCTCGATCTCCGGCGCATCAGCCAGCAAGCTCCGTTCCGGATGCTTTGGCATATAGCGTATGCTCACCGGTTTCCCTACCGGCATCTCTTTGGCAAGAAACTTTTCCAGCGCAGTGTCATTTTGCAGAGTCGGCGTGAGCCACTCGCCGGAGTACCACTCGCCACCGACTGAATAGCTGAAGCTGACTGAGGTGAAGGAAAGGGATGCACTGCCATTGTCGTCCATGTGCCGGATCTTCCCGTAGCCCTCTACATGCCCATCGACTGTTGGCCATTCGTCGTTGCGGCGATATCGGACCAACCGCGCCGCACAATAAATCGCAATCGCGCCAACCGAACACCCGAGAATCCAGAAGCCAGCCTTTTCGAACATCCGCATTCCTGCCGTGTTAGGCGCTCTTCGTTTGCGTCGCAATTGTCTGCACATCGGAGCTGCGCCCAAACATGCGCCGGAAGGCCCTCACCACCCACCGCACCGCAAAGATCGCCACTACCACCGCGCCCAATGCGATCGACGCGCTCGCCCACGGATGCACCGTCACCAGCCAGCTCAGCCCCACCGCAGCGACATCTTCAGTCGTGCTCAGCGCAATGTTCGACACCGGCTCCGGACTCGGCGTTACCGCCGCACGCACCGCTGTCTTCGACCCATGCGCCGCTAGCGCGATGCCCGAGCCCACCGCCACTGCCAGCAACTGCATCGCCGGCGATAAGTGTGTCGTCGCGCCATAGGCCAGCAGCGCCGCGATCGGGATGCGCACAAAGGTGTGCAGCGCATTCCAGACCAGGTCGAGTCCCGGAATCTTGTCTGCGATAAACTCCGCCGCAAACAGCGCTGCGCTCGCGCCGATCACCCACCAGTCGCCCAGCATCTCCAGACCGCCGGGCAGCACTGCCCAGTGCAGCCGCGCCAGCACGCCCAAGGTCAGCACGGTGGCATACACATTGAGGCCCGCGGCAAAGCTCGCTGCAATCACCAGCGCCGCAATCGTGCTCGGCGAGAAGTTCATGGCAGACCTCCGGTGGCCCACATCTTACGCTTTGGCGCGTCTACGAGCCCCTGTGAGAGGAACGCCAGCCCGCCACAAAAAGTTCCCGCCGGTGCCGAGACAGAGCCTTCAGCGGTTGTGGAATGAAGCCTTCAGCGGTGAAATGAAGTACAGCTCGCGGGAGACCTAGTCCCGTCCACCACCACCCAGCCATTGTCTGCCGCGCGATGCGTCGAGCAATGTACGTCGTGGATGCCCGCCACAAACCGCGAACCCTGATCGAAGAACGCCTGTCCGTACGCATAGACCAGCGCACCCTTCGGCGCCGTCACCACGCCATCCAGCTCGTCATTCGTCACCACTTCCACCAGCTTCGATCCCGCACCCGGCAGATTCACCAGCAGCGGCAGCACCTCATGGCTGCCGTGCGGGCCACCACGCTGCGTGCGCGAAGGACTGATCGTCGTGCCGCACACCATCACGTTGTCCACATTGTTATGCGTCTGCTGCGCGAGCAAACTGGCCAGCTGCTGGTTCACCTCAGGCGTGCAGTTCTGCGGCACAGGCACATCGCGGCTATTGGTCGTTGCTGACGGCCGTGCCGCAGCCGGAGCAGGCCCGGAAGACAACGACGGTGGCGTGGAATCTGAAGACAGATGATGACTCAATAGCCGGAACGCCACGATCAGGCCAATCACCAACATCGAAAGCCACGCATGCCTCGGACGCATGGCGTCATCACACACGCACTTGTGCGATCTGTCCATGCCTGCCTGCTTCGGTATCGTTGTCACAGACCGCACGAGGGAAGCCATGGAAGCAGCACAGCACTGGATCGATCGCCTCAACCTCGAGCCGCATCCCGAAGGCGGATGGTACCGCCAGACCTACCGCGCGCCGCTCATCCTGCCGCACTCAGCCCTCCCCGGCTACCATGGCGATCGAGCCGCCTCCACCGCGATCTACTTCCTGCTCGCGGGCGATCAGTTCTCCGCCCTTCCACCGTCTGCGCTCCGACGAAGTCTGGCACTTCTATGCCGGCTCGGGCCTCATCGTGCATGTCATCACACCGGCCGGCGAGTATCAGCAGCTTCTCCTCGGCAGCAGCAACCCGGCGTCCGGAGAACACTTCCAAGGCGTCGTCCCGGCCGGCTGCTGGTTCGGCTCCTCTTTGCGCCAGCCGGAGACATTCGCATTAGTCGGCTGCACCGTCGCGCCCGGCTTCGACTTCGCCGACTTCGAAATGGCCAAGCGAGAGGAGTTGATCGCCCAATGCCCGCAACACCGCAACATCATCGAGCGCCTCACGCGCGACGAGCTAGACCCAAAATCATTGTCATCCTGAGCGAAGCGAAGGACCTGCAGTTTGCAGGCAGCCAAAGTGATGCGGGCGGTCCCTCACCTCTCACTCTGCCCGCAGCGCCTCCACCGGATTCACCGAAGCCGCACGGTGCGCCGGCAGATAGCTCGCCACCAGCGCCGCCACGCCAAGCAGCAGCGACACGCCCAGCAGCGTCGGCACATCCCACGCCTTTACCTCAAACAACAGCTTGCCCATCAGCGACAGCACCGCCACCGAACACAGCAGCCCCGCCACTACGCCCAGCACTGTCAATCGCGCGGCTTCTTTCAGCACCAGACCATAGATCGTGCCGCGCTGCGCACCCAGCGCCATCCGCACGCCAATCTCGCGCGTCCGCTGCCCTACGGAATAAGCCACCACCCCATACAGCCCCACCACACCTAGTAGCGCCGCCAGCACGGCGAAGCTGCCCACCATCCAGGTCGCCGAGCGATGCATGTACGCCGATTGCGAGCTCTCGATGCGCAGCGTCATGGTCGTTTCATCGATCACCCCCAGATCGCGGTCGACATCACGCACCGCAGCGACCAGCGCCGGCAGCAGCGCAGCCTCCGATCCTTTCGCGCGCACCACCACGCCAACATAATTGTCTGGGCTTTGATACATCGGATAGTAGATCGCGGGCCAGATCTCTTCATCCAGCGGCCCTTCGCGAAAATTGTCGACTACGCCGACAATGGTCTTCATCGAATCCGGCTTCAGATCGAGGTTGCCCACTCGCTTTCCAATCGGGTCCTCGCCGGGAAAATACTTCCGCGCCAGCGCCTCATTGATGATTGCCACATTCGGATGTTTTGCATCATCATCCGGAGTAAAGACGCGCCCCCGCAGCAGCTTGGCTTGAATTGTCTTGAAGTAGCCCGGCGAAACATCGCGCTCCAGCGACTCATTATGCTCGCCGTTATAGGGATGTCCCTCGAAGCGCAGCCAGTCCGTATTGCCGTTGTAGGTCACCGGCAGCACCGAGGTCAGCGACGCTGACTCCACTCCCGGCACCGCGTTCAATCGATCGACGAGCTCGCGGTCCAGCCGCCGGATATCCTCGTCCTTGCTATAGACCGCGCGCGACCCCGAAACCTCGAAGGTTGCCAGATGGTAAGGCACGAGTCCCAGATCCACATGCAGCAGCCGATAGAGGCTCTTGCCCAGCAGACCCGCGCCTGCCAGCAGCACCATTGCGATCGCCAGCTCCGCCACTACCAGGTTCGATCCCAACCGCCGCCACAGCGTCCCAGCCGCGCCGCGTCCGCCCTCGCTCAGGCCATTGTGCAGCTCCCGTGTAGGCAGCCGCACCAGCGGCGTCAGCGCGAACAGCAATGTCGCCATTACTGCAATCGTCACCGTAAAGAGCACGATATGCAGATTCAGCCCCAGTCCGTTCAGGAAGGGCATGCCGTCCCTCATCTGCTTGGGAATCAGCCGCAGCAGCACCTGCATCACGCCCAGCGCGGTGCCCAGGCCCAGGACGCTGCCAATCCCCACCAGCACTACGCCCTCCGTCAAAAACTGTCGCGCCAGCCGCAGCGGCGACGCGCCCAACGCGCCGCGCACCGCCATCTCCCGCCGGCGGCTCTCCGCCCGCACCAGCAGCAGGCTCGACACATTCACACACGCAATCAGCAGCAGCAGCCCCGCTCCGGCAAGCAGCACCAGCAGGATCGGCCGCACTGTCCCCACGATTGCTTCGCTGAGCGGCAGGATCGCCGCGCCCTGACCCAGATTCGAACCCGGATACACCTTCGCCAATTCCGTTGCGATGCCTTGCAAATCCTCCTGAGACTGCGCCAGAGATACACCGTCTTTCAGCCGCCCCACGCCGTACATGCCGTGACAGCTTCGGCGCAGGTCGCACTCGCTCTCCGCATGGAACGGCGTCCAGAACTCGGGTGTGCCTCGCGGAGCGAAGCTGAAGCCCTTCGGCAACACCCCCACAATGGTGTAAAGCACATCGCTCAGCGAAATGGCTTGTCCGATCACGTTCGGACGTCCGCCGAAGCGATGCTGCCAGGTTGTGTAACTCAGCATGGTCGTACGCGACCCACTCGGCAGATCCTCGCCCGCGTAAAAGTCCCGGCCCAGGATCGGTGCCACACCGAGCGTGCGGAAAAATCCATCGGTCACTCGTATGGCCGGGACCGGTTCTACGCCATCGTGCGTGCGCAGCGCATAGCCGGTGCCAGACCACGCATCGAGCGACTGAAAGGACCTGTTCATCCGCTTCCAGTCCAGATAATCCGGATACGACAGATTCGAATGCGCAAAGGCCGCAGCGCTCTCATAGACGGCTGCCAGCCGGTCGGGCTGCGCATACGGCAGAGGCTTCAGCAGCGCCGCATCGACAAACGCAAACAGCGCCACGCTCGCCGCAATCCCCAGGGTCAGGATCACAATCGCCGTCACCGCGAAACCGGGGTTCTTGGTCAGTTGTCGAAAGGCAAAGCGCAAATCCTGTAGCAGGTTTTCGATCAGAGGCAAGGTGTCGCGCTCGCGATAGGCCTGCCGCGTCCGCTCCAGGCCACCCATTTTCAGAGTCGCCCGGCGCCGCGCCTCAGCGGAACTCATCCCCGCGCGCTCATTCTCCTCCGCCTGCATCTGAATGTGGCTCTCGATCTCGTCCGCCATCTCCCGCTCGCGGGAAGAATCGCGAGCAATGCCACGCATCCGCTGCCACCACGCCCGTAGCTGTCTCATGCCGGCTCCTCTCCGGGTTTCAAGAAGCGCGCCACAATCGCCGTCGCCTGCTCCCACTCGCGCGCTTCCTGCTCCAGCCGCTTCCGGCCGGCGCGCGTCAGCTTGTAAAACTTCGCCTTGCGATTGTTCTCCGAAGCGCCCCACTCGGACGCAATTGCGCCCTCCTGCTCGAGCTTCAGCAGAGCGGGATAGAGCGTTCCGTAGTTCAGGGAGAGCACATCGCCGCTGGTCTGCTCGATGCGCCGCGCGATGCCATATCCATGAATTGGCCCCATCGCCTCGATGGTCTTCAGCACCATCAGCGCCAGCGTGCCTTGCCACACGTCTGCTCTGTCGCCCATGCAGTCTCCTATGTGCTACCCATAGGAATTCTGCCACCTTCCCTATGGGTTTGCAATAGGACTACGCTGAGCCACACCGTATGGTTCCTGGAAATTCAAAAAAATGTCTGGGGCGACGCGCGGCATGCCCTGTCGATGGATCTTGAGGTGGGACTGTGGCAGTTTTTTCTGTGAAGAAAGACAGCACATTGTGGCAGTTACACCACCGACCGCGATAAGAGATATGCGGCCTGTCGCTATTTCTTAACTGCTATGCAGCAGACTCCACCACTCCGATGGCTTGAATACCGTTTTCGTCCCATGGGAATGAGCCGGCACCGCAGATGGTGAAACACTCTGCACCGCAGGTGGAGCGCTTTGCACCACGGGCGGGATACTGATACGCGGAACCAGCCGGATAGGCTCGAGTGTGGAACCATGCGCGTTCGCCTGCATGGGCTCAGAGGGTGATGAAACACTCCCCGTTCCGAGCCAGCTCGGCGATGGGGTCAACAACTGCAGATGTCTCGCCCGCCGGGCGGCCAAATGGCGCTTCACATCAGCTTTCTTGATAAGCATCACAAACTCCAGACGCACTGTTACTTACTTGGAAGGTGCTCGTCTGGAGCGAAGCAGGGGAGTGCTGAAGGCGAGAGAAAAGTACTGCATTCACCATACACCCCTTATCGACCGCCTGGCCTGGGTTGCGTGCACCCAGCTCGTAAGTGCGCACAACACAAGGCACATCTGCAATCGCCGTGGGAGGCAATGGCACGCATCTGGTGCTCATTTACCATGAGCGCGTATGCCTTCGAACGAATACCTGTTAGTGATGACGGCATGCATCGATCCAAGCGCGGGGCACTACCGCATCGACCGGGCCGACCCCGCCACACGGTTGTTGGACTACCAGCACGCCCTGCGCTTCTGGCTCTCCTACCCGGATCAGCGCGTGCGCCGCATTCTCTTCATCGAAAACTCCGGCTACTCGCTCGACAGTCTGATCGCCATCGGTGGATCCGAGAACAAGCTCGGCAAGGACACGGAGTTCATCAGCCTCAACTGCAACTGGTATCCCGAAAGCAGCCATTACGGCTACGCCGAGATGCGCATGCTCGATCTGGGATTACAGCAGAGCCGGCTGCGACGCGAAACCACACACATGATCAAGGTGACTGGCCGCCTCACCTTCCCGGCGCTCAGCCGTCTCCTCGACCACATTCCAGCCGGCTTCGACTTCGTCGCGGACGCGCGCATCTGGCGAACTCCCTGGAAGAAGCACACCGTCCCCTTCGTCGGCACTCAATTGATCCTCTTCTCGCACGACTTCTACGCAAGCCATCTGCAGATGCAGTACGACCGCATGGCCGAGAGCAGGCATTGGATGGAGTCCTTCTTCTACCGCGAGCTCTCGCAATTGCCGTCCAACCCGGAACATCCCCGCCTGCTCCGCTTCCCGCGCAGCGTCGACCCGGTAGGACAGCCCGCCCATCGCAGCCGCTCCTACTCGCATCCGGTGCAGCGCATCACCAACGCATTTCGCGCCGCCATGCGCCGCCTTGTCCCTGGCTGGTGGCTCTAGAGTACGGCAGACACATCGCCCAGAACCGTCCGTACACTAATGGCTATGAAACCGCAACGAGAGCGTGCTGCATACTCTGTTTGGCGCATGCGACGGCCACGTTTGCCAATTCTTTTTGTCCTTGGGGGTCTTGTGGCTTGTGGTGTACTTCGACGTATGGAATTGGGGCCTGCCTGTGACGGTCGATTCTGGAAATCCCACCTACCAACGACCGGCCGGGGGGCGTAGTGCAGAAACCAAAAGTCCTGCCGGTATTGATCTGCTTCTCCCTGGCGGTTTCACTCATCGCTCTCCGCGTGATGTTGTGGCCGATTCAAATGCCGGACTTTGTGAACTACTTCCTGCCTTGGCAGGATTACCTTATCGCGCATGGAGGCGTTCGTGCTTTACGGCATTCATTCAGCGATTACTTCCCGGCCTATTTTGAGTTGACGGCCATCGTTGCTGTGGTTGCGAGACGATTGAGTCATGCGTCCCAACTTAAATTGCTGCCCATCCCTTTTGATCTACTGGCTGCCGGGACAGCTTACAAGCTGGTGGGTATTCTGCAGAGTGTCTATCCCCGCATTCAGCAGGGAATGCGGCCACGCATTGTGGCTGCGTTTGTCGTCCTCGGTGGTCCGACAGTCATCCTCAATGGGACCATCGGGACTGCCGACATCATCTACACCTCGTTCCTTCTGCTGACTGTCTACTTCCTGTGTTCGGATCGTGGCGCTTGGGCGTCTCTTGCGTACGGGTTTGCGTTTGCCTTTAAGCTGCAGTCCGTATTCTTAGCGCCGTTTTTCTTGGCTATGGTCCTGCGGCGCAAGGTGCCCCTGTGGTCGCTACTCCTGCTTCCCGTTGGCTGGGGTTTGGCACTCCTGCCGGTTCTTGCGGTTGGAGGATCTCCTGCAAATTTCTTCACCAACTTCTCCGTACAAACCAGCGAACTGAACGCGCTGGCAATCAACGTGGGCAATCCCTGGGAGATCGCAAATTTCTTGCATGTTCCATTTCACGCTGGCATGCTCATCGGATTGGCGATTACCGCGATTGTCGGTCTGTCGATCGCCTCTTTGGGTTTGATGAAAGCGTCCGAAAAGCCCGATGCGCTGGTCGCTCTTGCTGCCCTCAGCCTGCTTGCCATGCCGTACGTTATGCCAAAGATGCATGACCGCTACTTCTTTGCCGGAGAGGTCCTGCTGTCGATTCTCGCGTGTGTTGACCGTGACTATCTTGCCTCTGCAGCCCTGGTCATTAGCGCCTCTCTGGTTTGCTACGCGGGTTACTTCATGAGTGTCATTCGGCACACCGCGACACCGGCCGCGCTTTTGGGAACAACCGTGGCGTTGTATTTGACGGGTGCAAAAGTTAAATCACTATTGGACGGTCGATGGGCCGCACAAGAGCTTGAGCGGAGTTCCGAGAATGGCCTCTTAACCGAGCACACCATGCTCTAGTGGAACGGGACGTCCTTGCGTCTGCGCGCCTCGCGTATGATCGCTCCAATCAGGCCGATCCGCTGCTCCTCCCATGACCCTGAATGGCATCAAGCTCATCCTGTCCCAGACCCAGGCCGCCCTGCGCCGATACGGCTATACCGCCGCTCTCTTCTTTCTCTCGGCGAATCTGCGGCGCAAGTCGGGAGGCACGCGGCAAGCCATCCGCCGCCTGCCCCTCAAAGGCATCGAACATCCGCTCCTCCTCCGCGAAGGCCGCAGCGATCCCTTTTTCTTCGGTCAGATCTTTCTCGACCAGGAGTTTGCGCCCACCCGCGCACTCGATGTCGCTTCCGTGCTCGATCTCGGCGGCAACGCCGGCTTCGCCGCCGTCTGGTTCCTGAACACTTTTCCACGCGCGAAGATCGTGACTATCGAAGCCAATTCCGAAAACTATCCATCACTGGAGGCCAATCTACACCCCTACGGCGACCGCGCCACCGTGGTCAAGGGAGGAGTCTGGTGGAGACGAACGCCTCTCGCGCTGGTTCGTCAGCAGAACGAAGGGGATGCCTTTGTGCGCGAGGCGCTTCCCGGAGACAATCCGGCCGACCTGATAGAAGGCTGGGATATACCCGCGCTGATGGAACGCGGCGGCTTTACTCATATCGATCTGTTAAAGATCGATATCGAGGGCGCCGAGATCGAGCTCCTTTTGAAGGGTGCGGAGAGATGGCTGCCACGGGTCCGCAACCTGAGCATCGAGCTGCACGGACCAGAGTGCAAAGCCGCCCTGGAGCGTGCGCTTGGGTCTTACACCTGCCAATGGCAAGTCCTCGGCGAGCTGACGTTCTGCATGAACTTGCGGCCGCTGCATCCGTTGCCTGCCGAGGAACTCGGACCGATACTTAGCACCCCTGAAAACCTCTAAAATAACGAGATGCCGGCGCAAATTCTCATCGTCGTGGTGCAGTACCAGACCCCGCTCGAGAACGCTCCGGTGATCCAGAGTCTGGACCGCTGCTTCTCCCAGAACCCCGCGCTCGGTGATGACATCACGACACTCGTCTGGGACAACAGCCCCGCCCCACACCCGGTCCCACAAAATCTCTCGTTCTCTCTCGAGTACCGTCACGCCGGCGAAAATCTCGGAGTCTCCGGAGCCTACAACGGTGCTGCGAAATTCGCCGCTGAACTTGGCGCAGAGTGGCTGCTGCTTCTCGACCAGGACACCGTGCCTCCGCCCGAGTTCCTGACCCTCATGCTCGACTACGCTCGACGTCTGGCGCCGGAACATCGCATCGCAGCAGTCGCGCCCACCGTCATGATGGGCCCATCGCACATCTCCCCCAAAGTGACGGTCCGTGGGGGACGCTCCGTCGCTCCGCCCGCTGGATTCGTCGGAGAAGAGCGCCGCGAGGTGGTGCTGGTGAATACTGGCCTGCTGCTTCGGCTGGAATCCCTTGCTCAGGTCGGCGGCTTCGATCCCGATTTCTGGCTCGACTTCTCCGATCGCTATCTCTGTCACATGCTGGCGCGTCATCGCTTGAGCGTCTGGGTCGCCGCGGATCTCCAGTTGCAGCACCATGTCTCACTGATCGCCGGCGGCATCTCGTTCAGCAGATACGCAAATCTGGTCGCCGCGGAAGATGCCTTCTTCACCCTCTACCGCTCGCTTCCCCGCAACCTCGTCTACTGCCAAAGGCTGCTGAGGAATGCGTGGCGGGAGCGCAAGACCAATCCCGAGCAGGCCAGGCTTCTCCTCGGACATCTACTCCGCAGATTTACGATCTCAAAGCAGCGGCGCCTTCAGGCATGGCGAGCAGACGCAACCATCCGTCGTGCAATGAACTCGTAAAGGCTCTCGCATCAGAAGACCACTCCAGAAGACCACTCCAGGTCAGGACACTTTGACGCGCTTGGCCCGTCGCGCCTGATAGAGCGCAAGCGCCAGCGGCAAGCCGGCGAAGGTCCGGCTCTGACAATTCCGGCACCGCACCGGGTACTGCAGCAGCGCCAGGCGCTCCAGGTCGTTCCATCGAAAACGCGACAACCGGAAGCTCGATGAGGAACATTTCACACAGGTCACGAGCCCAACTCCTGTTGTATGGGCGATATCCGGTTACCGACGAAACCACGACGGCCCTCCGGAACGTAGGAATCGCCCTTCCATTCACGCTACCATGTTCGCCGGGGCCGGTTCCCGGGCAGCCAGGTTGTGCCAACGGAGGTCTTATGGTCTGGGATGTTTCTTTCACCTGCGATGTCTGCGGGAAAACCAAGGGCGAAGCCAATCACTGGTGGATGCTCTCCCACGCTGACTGCACGTGCGACGAAGACGACCAGGTGCCGCAGCGCTTCTCCGTCATGCCCTGGAGCGCGGAGCAGAGCCGCAACCCAGAAATGCGCCACCTCTGCGGGAAAGGCTGCGCCATGCAGGCCCTCGAGCGCTTCATGACACAAAAGACGGCAATTCCCGAACTCGAAATCGAAGACAATGCGATCGCGCGCAGCTTCTAGGCTCCGATCGACGCAGTCCCTTCCTCACCACACCCGCTTTAGCCAGAGACTCGAACCTCGGATGGCACGGCCACTGTGAACCGTCGGCTCGCAGGTCGCAACGCGTACGAGATTGCCAGTGCAATCCCCGTCACCATCGGCTCCAGCGCGCGCAACAGTCCATCACCCGATTCATAGTGGGTATAGCAGGCGCTGATAACCACTATGCCAAACGCGGCATAAGCCCATTCTTTGAGCCGCCCCGAGCGCGGAGCAAGAAGAACCACCACTCCGGTAAGCTTTCCCACCCCAAGCAGATTCGCAAAGTACGGTGGATAGCCAAAACGCGCGATCCGATCCATGAAGCCCGGCATATGACCCACCGCGAGAACACCGCTGATGGTCATAACGACGACAGCAAATACAGTCGCAATCCAGTAGCCGATGATGGTGCGTTTCACGATCGCCTCCGCGGAAACAAGCTGGTTCGACTCATGCAAGGGAAGACCGAAGAAGCAGCCCATTTGTGACAAGTCGACGACTGTATCCAATCGTGGGTTACTCACATAAGTTCGTCATCCTGAAGGTAACCGAAGGTGGAGTGAGGGACCTGCTGTACCTTCCTTTTACGAATCGGCGCGTCGACCGTTTTCACAATCGATCTATCCGGTGGAAATGCTCTCGACGCAGCTTTTCCGCTAAGAAAAGCTGATCTAACGGCTGCGAGTCAGGTCACAGCAATTGTTAAAACGGTAGCGCCGCTCAATCACTCGACGGACCGGGCAATCTTCGAGCTTCTCCGGATTTGTCACCAGATAGATCGCCTGATAGTCGTCCAGCTGGAGTTCTCACCTCAACTATTTTGACATCCATTCAAGCCACATTTACCGTTTATCCAGTGCTGTAGGGCGCAACGGACCTTCGGGCCGGATGGGCAATGCCCGCCTACATACCATCAGGAACGCGCCTTATGCCCAATCTCGAAAACCTTAAAAAGCAAGCGAAGCTCTATCTGCGTTGGCATCGTGATCGTTACTACCCGGTCGCGGCGCAAATTAGAGCAGTGCTGCCGCGCTTCCATCATTTGACCGATCAGGATGTGCTCGCGCACAGCTTCAAACTATCTGACGCTCAGGAGTTAATTGCGAAAAAGGCAGGATTCGAGAGTTGGGAGGCGCTCCTTAAAGGAGTCCACACTATGAATGATCTGCACACTGAAACTCAGCCCAAACCGATACTTCTCGCCGCAGAACCCCAGCTCTTTGTTGCCGACGTTGGAGTCTCGTGTGAGTTCTACACGAAAAAGCTAGGGTTCACGGTTGCCTTCACGTATGGTGAGCCACCCTTCTACGGACAAGTGTTCCGAGATGGAGCCAGGTTGAATCTCCGACACCTGGACGAACCGGCAATCCGTCCGGAGCTTCAGGACAGAGAACACCTGCTCTCAGCATCCATTACGCTCGATGATGCAAAGCCGCTCTTCCTCGAGTTTCAGGCGGCAGGCGTGGTGTTTCATCAGGCACTCAAGACGGAACCGTGGGGCGCTCGCACATTCATCGTTTGTGATCCTGATGGGAACTTAATCCTTTTCGCAGGGCGAGGTGGGTAGTCATGTACAGTCGGTCGATCCTGCCCTGTGTTTCGGATACTCAAAGGTCATTGCTGCATGACTCTTTGTTCCGTACCAGCGTCGGATTATGGGCTACGGGAACTTAGCCTCATCGAACCACGCAAAGCGTCCTTTATGGTGGTCGATGTCCCTTGCAGGCTTCCGATTTCTGGATCACTCCTGGATCACGGCAATCCGGAGATCAAACGCGCCGTCACCCTGTTGGCCTCTCTCAATGAAAGGCCGCTGAAGCGGTCACCGAACGGTCCGCACCTTGAGTGAAGGTACTATTCGTTTTCTCCTGATTCTTTCCGAATCGGCAATCCCACCTTGCGAAAACAAAGCTGTTCCATGCTTGCTGTTGGGGGTGGAGAAAGAAAGTCGCGACAGAGTGCCGCCCGGACCGCGAGTCCATTTCAGGAAGCCGCGCAGAATCCTGCCATATCGACCCACCCAATTCGCTACACTGGAAATAGAGCAATAAGACACAAGAGCCACGGCGTGAACCGTGGCTTTTTTCGTGCTCGTAAATCCTTTGGCAAGACATATTTACCGGCAAGTCTCCTGGAATGACATGTTTAGCCCTCGGAACAGCAGCTAAACGCATCATTTCAGGAGGCTTGGAGGATGCCCTCCCGTGACGGGAGGGGGGAGGGGTCCACGGAGAGCAGGGAGAGGAGGAGATCAGTCGAAGAGTTCCGGCCCGCGTAGCGCCTTTGACTCCCGCCGCGCAGTGCGACTTGGCTCGACCGGCTCCCGGCGCTTGCTACCGGGAGCGGTAGAGAGCATGCCCAGAATCTCTTTCAGCTCGGTGCGCAGCTTGCCCAGTTTGGCTGGCGACTTCATGCCGCCCCCGGCCAGTTGGAGCTGGCCGCTCTCTGCCGGCTTGCGCGCCTCTGCCTGGAAGTGCTGCCGCGCGCCCGGGATGGTGTAGCCCTCTTCATAGAGCAAATGACGGATCCGCCGCGCCAGATCCACCTCACGTCGCCGGTACAGCCGCTGCCCCGCGCCGCTCTTGTTCGGCTTGAGCTGAGGAAACTCCGTCTCCCAGAAGCGCAGCACGTAGGTCTCGACGCCGCACAGCCGCGCCACCTCGCCGATGCGGTAGTAGAGCTTGTCCGGGATCTCCGGCAAAGCCTGCTTCTTGTGCCGCGCCTGCCCGTGCCGCTCCGCTGCCTTCTTCGCCGCCGCTTTGCCGGCCGCCGCCTTGCCGGTAATGGTGCGGCTCACCGCTGTTGAGGACTTACTCGCCATAGTCTCGATAACTTGCACCGCGGCCCCGGGCCGGCAGCACGTTTCCCCGGCAGTATAGGCGCTGATCACAATAGATAGCACTTTTTTCGCGGCTTTCGCTTCATCAAGGGCAGCAAGAAATATGGGAACGCAGCATTCCCGCATGGCGTATCTTGCTCGCGGAGGGTTTTTCGTCATGCCCACAGCACCGCACCGCGCCATCGCATCGCTCCTGTTTCTGGCTCTGCCGCTGCTGACGGTCGGCTGCTCCATCAACGTGGACAAGGGCGCCAATGGCGAGGACAAGAAGGTCAAGATCGATACTCCGCTGGGCAACATTCATGTGAACGCGGACAAGCCCTCCGGCAGCCTGGGCATCGCGCTTTACCCTGGCGCTATCTCGCAACCGGATCACGATGGCGACAAGGACGCCGATGTGCAGCTCGGCTTCGGCGAATGGAAGATGCGGGTGCAGGTCGCGCACTTCAACACCAGCGACGATCGCGACAAGGTGCTTG
>JAUTWX010000238.1 GCA_030838385.1 Acidobacteriaceae bacterium | reverse complement strand
GGTCCATGCTGCGCTTCTCCTTCTGATGCTTGAGGCTGTGGATCACGGACCTCGTTTCACCATCAGCCTGAAGCGCAGCACCCAAAATCTTCAGCTATCCACAAGCTGCCGGCCGATTACCCCATCTTTTGGGGGGCAATCCGGACGTGATGTGCTCGTTTTGAGCCTTTCAGCTTTTGGACCCGAAGCGGCCTTCGGGAAGAGTTTCATGCCGGAACGAAGCGATAGGCACCCTCCTTGCGCTCGACGAAGCCGGTGCCAGGAAAGGGTAGATGGGCACCGACCAGCCGCCGCTTGTCGGCGGCAAGCTGGTCGAGAAGCCGCAGCCGGGTTGCTATCCCGCGATCCGCTTCGTGGTCGACCGGTACTCTCCAAGATGGATATTGGAAGGAAATAATCGCGTTGGTCAGCGCGTCCCCGCTGATCACGAGGCCGTCGCCGCCGCCCAGCTCCAGCGAGATGTGGCCTTGGGTGTGGCCTGGCGTCTCGAGCACGCGGATGCCGCTGACGATCTCGTCGCCGCCCCGCACCATTCTCACCTTGTCCCTGATGCGCGCGAAGTGGCCCTGTGCGCCGCCGACGATCTGCTCCTTGGGCAGCGCGGCCGGCAGCTTCTGCAGCACATTCGGGTCCGCCCACAGCTCCCACTCGCGGGCGGAGACCACATAGCTCGCTCTCGGATAGACCCGGTTGTCGCCAGCGTCGAGAATGCCCCACAGATGATCCGGGTGACCATGCGTCAGCACGACCGTGGTTACATCGGCAGGCTGGATGCCGGCGGTTTTGAGATTTTCTGCCAGCTTTCCCGCGGTTGGCTGGTGGCGCGGCCCGGTGCCCGCGTCGACCAGGATCAGGTCTGATTGTCGCCTGATCACGACGACATTGTTGACGAGCTGGAACTGGTCGCCAGTCTGTCCTGCTGCTTTCAAGGCTGCTTCCCTCTCGGCGGTGGGCGAGTCCGGCGCAACCAGGAAACCGGTCGGCAGAACGAAATGGCCGTCGCTCACCACGATCGCTTCGAGGTCTGCGTGTTTATGGACGGTCCGCGCACTTGCCCACCCGCGCCGCCCGGGAAACAACGTGCCGGCGCCGACAGCGGCTGCACCCGCTGCCACGCCGCTCAAGATGCGCCGACGGGACAGCCTATGAGCTCGGGATTGTGACATGCTGGCTCCCTCCCGCGGATGGTGGTTTGACCGCTGGATTGATGATGCAAGGCGCGCCGTCTTATACTCGTGGCGCTTGGCTACCGACACCCTGACCCAATGCGGGGCCGTCGTCCTGAAGGGAAGCTGGAGGATTGCCAAAGAAAGCCTGAATTCTTGCGGAAGCTGGATCTGCGGCCAGCACCGGCATAGCTAGCGAATGGAGAGCTGGAGGCGCAGCAATGGCTTATGTGTTTGCCGACTGCGAGCTCGATTGCGAGCGCCGGGAGTTGCGTCGCAACGGCACAGCAGTCCACCTCGAACCGCAGGTTTTCGATGTCCTCGTCCACCTCGTCAACAACCACGACCGGGTCGTGACCAAGGACGAACTGCTGCAAGCCGTTTGGAACGGTCGCGTAGTCTCCGAGGACGCGCTCACCAGCCGGATCAGTGCAGCGCGTCGCGCCATCGGCGACACCGGCGAGGACCAGCAGTTGATCCGCACGGTGCAGCGCAGAGGTTTCCGGTTCGTAGGCGACGTCCGCGAGCAGTCGACGGGTGGTGGGAACGCAGCAGGGACAGACGGCCCTCCCGCGGCAGCTACCGAAAGCTCTCCGCGGCAGGCCGTTAGTTTCCTGCCTGCGAACGTCCGACGGCGTGCACCTGGCGGTGGCATCGGCCGGCAGCGGACCGCCCTTGGTCAAGACCGCCAACTGGCTCAACCATCTCGAGTTTGACTGGCAAAGTCCGGTGTGATCGCCATTGTTTCAGCGGCTGGCTGGGCAATGCCGGCTGATTCGCTACGATGAGCGCGGCATGGGCCTCTCCGACCGCAACGTGCCGAACTTCTCGTTCGAGGCGTGGGTGCGCGATCTGGAGACCGTAGTGGACGGACTCAAACTGGATCGCTTTGCCCTCTTGGGGATCTCCCAGGGCGCGCCCATCTCAATCGCCTATGCCGTCCGGCATCCCCAACGCATATCGCGTCTCATCTTGTGCGGTGCCTTCGCGAAGGGATGGCGCAAGCGAGGCAGTGCCGCCGATGTCACGCGGAATGAAGCCTCGATCATGTTGATCGGCGAAGGCTGGGGGCAGGACAACCCTGCCGCCCGGCAGATGTTCACTTCGCTGATCGTGCCGGACGCCACGCTCGAGGAAATGCGCTGGTTGAACGACTTGGAACGCGTGTCCGCCTCCCCCGAGACCGCCATTCGTATGCTGCGCGTTATCGGCGATATCGATGTCAGCGATCTGCTGCAGCGTATCACGGTGCCAACCCTGGTGTTGCACGCTAGAGGCGACGCGCGCGTTCCCTTCGAGCACGGGCTGATGCTGGCACGCAGCATTCCCAACGCGCGTTTCGTCGCGCTTGAGAGCAAGAACCATCTCATTCTATCGCACGAGCCGGCGTGGCCACGCTTCGCTGCCGAGCTGTGCGGGTTCCTGTCGGATGCGAGCGGGAGGTCGGCGGCGGAACATGCGTCTCCGAAAGTTGCGTCAAAGTTGACCGTCCATAAACGCTAATTGGCCCGCGGCCGAACGACTGCTTCTGGCACGAAGCTGCCGACCTGGGATGTCCGCCCAACTGTCGCTATCGGGGGTAAAGCGAACGAGATGTGCTCAGGCTGAGTTCTTCTCGGTTTGACCCGAAGCGGCTTGGTTGGCGGCCTAAACCCCGCGGCGGCCGGAGCCCAGCGGGGCCAGTTTAGAAGGTCTCGTGTCTACTGCGTTGCGCCTACTTGACTCGTTTGTACTTGATTTCGACAGTGCCGCCTGCTGATCAACCCGGATA
>JAUTWX010000227.1 GCA_030838385.1 Acidobacteriaceae bacterium | reverse complement strand
CCGTCGAGGTGTCGAGCACGCGGTAGTCGTACGCCTTCAGCCGGATGCGAATTCTCTGTCCAACCATTTTGCTTTTATCTTTCTTGCGGGCTGGCATCTTGCGGTGCCAACCTACTCGTTATGTCCCGGCGCGAAGCGCGTGTGCCTGGACGGCCAGTCTTACTTCAGAATCTCCGTAATCGTCCCGGCGCCGACGGTCCTGCCGCCTTCGCGGATAGCGAACCTGAGGCCCTTCTCCATCGCTACCGGCGTGTGCAGCTCGATCTCCAGCGCGATGTTGTCCCCCGGCATCACCATCTCCGTACCCTCCGGAAGCTTCGCCGTGCCCGTCACGTCCGTCGTGCGGAAGTAAAACTGCGGACGATAGCCGTTGAAGAACGGTGTATGACGACCACCCTCCTCCTTCGACAGCACGTAGATCTCGCCCTTGAACTTGGTGTGCGGCGTGATCGATCCCGGCTTCGCCAAGACCATCCCGCGCTCCACATCTTCCTTTGCGATGCCGCGTAGCAACAGACCCGCGTTGTCGCCCGCACGGCCCTCGTCCAACTGCTTCTTGAACATCTCAACGCCCGTCACTACCGTCTTGCGCGTCTCGCGGAAGCCCACAATCTCGGCCTCTTCGCCTACCTTCACCTGACCACGCTCGATACGGCCCGTGACTACAGTCCCGCGGCCCGAGATTGAGAAGATGTCTTCGATCGGCATCAGGAACGGCTGATCGATCGCGCGCTCCGGCAGCGGAATATTCTTGTCCACCGCCTCCATCAGCTCGTCGATCTTCGCTTCCCACTGTGCCTCGCCATTCAATCCGCCCAACGCCGAGCCGCGGATCACCGGCACATCGTCGCCCGGGAAGTTGTACTTCGAGAGCAGCTCCCGCACTTCCATCTCCACCAGATCGGTCAGCTCCGCATCTTCCACCGCATCGCACTTGTTCAGAAAGACCACGATGTAGGGCACGCCCACCTGGCGCGCCAACAGTACGTGCTCCTTGGTCTGCGGCATCGGACCATCGGTCGCTGCCACCACCAGAATCGCGCCATCCATCTGCGCCGCGCCGGTAATCATGTTCTTGATGTAGTCAGCGTGACCGGGGCAGTCCACGTGCGCGTAGTGACGGTTCTTGGTCTCGTACTCCACGTGCGCGGTGGCAATCGTGATGCCGCGCTCCCGCTCCTCCGGCGCATTATCAATGGTGTCAAAGCTCCTGAACTTGTTGTTCGGATTGTGCTTCGACAACACCTTCGTAATCGCCGCCGTCAACGTCGTCTTCCCATGATCGATATGACCGATCGTCCCTACATTCACGTGCGGCTTCGAACGGTCAAACTTCTCCTTCGCCATCTCGCTTCTCCTGATCTCTCGGGCGCGGCGTCACGCCGCGCGAACTCTTTTGTCGAACTACTTGCTACTTGCCCTGGTTGCGGCCGATGATCTCTTCCGAGATCATGCGGGGCGCCTCTTCATACCGCGCGAACTGCATGCTGTAGGCAGCGCGGCCCTGCGTGGACGAGCGAATGTCGTTTACGTAGCCGAACATCTCCTTCAGCGGAACCATCGCCTTGATCACCTGCGACCCGCCCGAGTGCTCCATGCCCTCGATGCGGCCGCGGCGCGAGTTGATGTCGCCGATGATGGTGCCCATGTGCTCTTCCGGCACCGTGACTTCCACCGCCATCACAGGCTCAAGCAGCACTGGACTGGCCTTCCTCGCCGCTTCCTTGTAAGCCATGGAGCCGGCGATCTTGAAGGCCATTTCGTTTGAGTCGACGTCGTGGTAGCTGCCGTCGTAGAGCACAGCCTTGAAGTCCACCATCTCGTAACCGGCGAGAATGCCGTTATGCAGCGCCTCCCGGATGCCCTGCTCGGTCGGCTTGATGTATTCCTTGGGCACCACGCCGCCGCGAATCGCGTCGACGAACTCGAAGCCCTTGCCCGGCTCGTTCGGCTCCAGACGAATCTTCACGTGACCGTAGTTGCCTGAGCCGCCGGTCTGCCGGATGTACTTGCCCTCGGCCTCGGCAATCTTGCGGATGGTCTCGCGGAAGGCCACCTTGGGCTCGCCTACATTGGCTTCGACCTTGTGCTCGCGCTTCATGCGGTCGACCAGGATTTCCAGGTGCAGCTCGCCCATGCCGCTGATGATGGTCTGACCCGAATCGATATCGGTCCGCACCTTGAAGGTCGGATCTTCATCCGCCAGGCGCGCCAGCGCGATGCCCATCTTCTCTTGATCAACCTTGGTCTTGGGCTCGATCGCCACCGAGATGACCGGTTCGGGAAAGACGATCGCGCTCAGCGCAATCGGCGCTGACGGCGAGCACAGCGTGTCGCCCGTCTTCAGCTCCTTCAGGCCAACGCAGGCGCAAATATCGCCGGCATAAATCTCAGTGATGTCCTCACGCTTGTTGGCGTGCATCTTCACCAGGCGCCCCACGCGCTCGGTCTTGCCGGTGCGCGGATTCATCACTGTATCGCCCGTCTTGAGTGAGCCGGAGTAGATACGGATAAAGCCCAGCTTGCCGTAGGGGTCGTTGATCAGCTTGAAGCCCAGCCCAGAAAACGGATCCGAATCATCGGCCTTGCGGACCAGGATCTTCGAGTGATCGTGAGGATCGATGCCCTCGACCGGGGGCACATCGAGCGGGCTGGGCAGATAATCCACCACCGCATCGAGCAATGTCTGAATGCCCTTGTTCTTAAAGGCGGACCCGCACATCACCGGGAAGACCTTCATCCCGATGGTCGCCTTGCGCAGCGAGACCTTCAGTTCCTCAGCATTCGGCGTTTCGCCTTCCAGGAATTTGTGCAGCATGTCGTCGTCGTACTCGGCCACCGTCTCGACCAGTTGCATGCGGAAGGCTTCGGCCTTCTTGGTCAGGTTCGCCGGAATCGCTTCGACCGCATACTCCGCGCCCATGGTCTCGTCGTTCCAGACAATCGCACGCATCTCGATCAGGTCGATCACGCCCTTG
Source organism: Acidobacteriaceae bacterium (assembly GCA_030838385.1). GTDB lineage: Bacteria > Acidobacteriota > Terriglobia > Terriglobales > Acidobacteriaceae > KBS-83. The sequence goes on along the minus strand of JAUTWX010000227.1, from coordinate 1,481 downwards.
AAGTTCGCCTCGGCGCCGATCGGAATCTGGATAGCCACCGGACGCGCACCCAGCCGCTTGCGGATGGTCTCGATGACATGCTCGAAGTCCGCGCCCGCCTTGTCCATCTTGTTCACGAAGCAGATGCGCGGCACGTGATACTTATCGCCCTGCCGCCACACTGTCTCGGACTGCGGCTGCACGCCGGAGACAGAATCGAATAGCGCCACCGCGCCGTCCAGCACGCGCAGCGAGCGCTCCACCTCGGCGGTGAAGTCCACGTGGCCGGGCGTATCGATGATGTTGATGCGGATGTTCTTCCAGGTGCAGGTAGTCGCAGCGGAGGTGATGGTGATGCCACGCTCCTGCTCCTGCTCCATGTAATCCATCGTGGCTGTGCCTTCGTGCACCTCGCCGATGCGATGGGTAATGCCCGTATAGAACAAAATGCGCTCGGTCGCCGTCGTCTTTCCGGCGTCGATATGCGCCATGATTCCGATGTTCCGGCAACGATTTAGAGGTACTTGGCGAGCCACGGTCTCTTCTCTCTCAACTTCCCGCCAGCTATAAGGCCAGCGTCAAAACCTACGGTTATCTGTTCCCTGCTTCAAATACTTTCTTCGGACTACCAGCGATAGTGCGCAAATGCCTTGTTGGCCTCGGCCATGCGATGGATGTCTTCCTTCTTCTTCATCGCGGCGCCGCGGCCGTTCGCTGCGTCCAGCAACTCGTTGGTCAGCTTGTCGACCATGCCCTTTTCTCCGCGGGCGCGGCCGTAGGTCACCAGCCAGCGGATGGCGAGCGAGGTCCGGCGATCCGGATTCACCTCGATCGGCACCTGGTAGTTGGCGCCGCCCACGCGCCGGGTCTTCACCTCGAGCAGCGGCTTGCAATTCTCGACCGCCTTCTTGAACAGCTTGAGGGCCTCGTCGCCACCCTTCTGCTCCAGGTTGGTCATCGCGGTATAGAAGATGGTTTGCGCGGTCGACTTCTTGCCGCCCCACATCATCGAGTTCACGAACTTGGTTACCAGCGAGGAGTTGTAGACCGGATCGGCCGCTACCTCGCGCTTGGCAATGTGTCCTTTTCTAGGCATCGCTTCCTAACCTTTTCCTGACTGCTTCTGACTTCCGGCTTACTTAGCCGCAGTTTTGGCGCGCTTCGCGCCATATTTCGAACGACTCTGCTTGCGGTTAGCTACGCCTACCGAATCGAGCGAGCCGCGCACCACGTGATACCGCACACCCGGCAGGTCCTTCACACGGCCGCCACGGATGAGCACGATCGAGTGCTCCTGCAGGTTGTGGCCGATGCCGGGAATGTACGTCGTCACCTCGATACCGTTGGTGAGCCGGACGCGGGCCACCTTGCGCAGTGCGGAGTTCGGCTTCTTGGGCGTCTGCGTGTACACGCGGGTGCACACCCCGCGCCGCTGCGGAGATCCCTGCAACGCAGGGCTCGCGGTCTTGTACCGCGGCGCCGTGCGACCCTGCTTTACCAGC
>JAUTWX010000220.1 GCA_030838385.1 Acidobacteriaceae bacterium | reverse complement strand
GGGGGTGAAGGCACAGGTGCGTGCGGGGAAGGAACGCAACCTGCGCTCGTTCAAGCTCGCCGCAGATCCGTGGTGGATGGATGACCTCAAGCTCACCGCCTCGCTGCTGCAGGCGACGCGCGAGGAGGCCGGGCCGGACGCGAAGATCATCGTGGATGCAGCGCTGTCCTACCGGACCGCCGAGGAAGGGCTGCGGTTGGTGCCGTTGCTCATCGACGCCGGTATCTGGTTCCTGGAGGCGCCTCTACCGCTTGATGATGTGGAGGGTCACGCACAGATGGCGGGGCATGGGATTGCGCTAGGCGTGGGCGATCTGGGACTGACGCACGTGCGCGAGTTCATCGAGATGATGGAGCGCGGCGGAGCGGATATCTGCCAGCCCGATATCACTCAGGTGGGCGGAGTTACCGGAATCCTCAAGATTGCCGCAGCAGCCCGAGCACGTGGGAAGCGGGTGATCACGCATGGCTACAAGACGAACATCGAGATTGCGGCGAACCTGCACTTTCTCGCGGCGCAGAGGGACGAAGAGATCCTGGAGTATTCGCTGAGTCAATCGCCGCTGCGTTGGGAGACGACGCTGGAGCGCTTCCCGGTAGAGGCAGATGGTTGCGTGCGCGTGTCTCAGACACCCGGGCTGGGCGTCACGCTCGATCCGCAGGCTGTGGCGAAGTACCGCTGGCCGCGGTTACGAAGCTAATTGAGCCCGAGTACGACCTTCAACGTTGAGCCGGGCCTTTGCGTGATCATTTCAAAGGCCTGCTGCCCCTCTTCGATCTTGAGCTTGGTGGTATAGGCATCTAGCTGCACGTCGCCGGTAATGAGCAGGTTGAGCGCGCGTTCGAAGTCCACTGGCGTGTAAGCGAAGGACATGACAACGTGGTGTTCCTTGCGGATGCTGGTGACGAAGTCGATCTCGCTGCGTTGCTGGCCCATGCCAAGCAGCAGCACTTGACCGCCGGGACGGCATAAGTCAAAGGCCATCTGCCGTGCGGGGCCGCTGCCGCTTGCGTCGATGACGATGTCGAAGCCTGCTCCGGCGAGTTCCTTGGCCTGCGCGACGCCCGCCGTGTTGCCAGTATTGACGGCGTAGCTGGCGCCTAGTTGCCGCAGGCTGCTGAGCCGTTGATCGTTCACGTCGGCAACGAGCACCTGGCGCGCGCCGATCCGTTGCGCGGTAAGCAGCGCAAGTGCGCCCATGGTGCCGCCACCAACGATGGCAAGGCGGAAGAAGGGTGCGGGCGCGAGAAGACGGAAGAGATGCACCACATTCGCCAGTGGCTCTGTAAGGATCGCACGGCTCGCGTCGAGCGAATCCGGGATCTCGTAAATCTGTGTGGCGGGAAGAGCGACAAACTCTGCAAAGGTGCCCGAGGTCTGGTCCATGCCCAGCAGGCGCCAGGTGGAGCAAAGGTTCTGCGCACCGGAGAGGCAGGCTTGGCAGCCGCCGCAACTGATCAGCGGATTCGCAACGACGCGGCGGCCGTCGTTCAAGCGGCCGACGAGTTCGTGACCGAGGACGAGCGGCGGTTTGCGCGGAGCACTATGGCCGAGAAAACCCGAGATATCGGAGCCGCAAATACCTGCCAGATCAATTGCAACTTCCACTTCGCCCGGGGCGGCCACGGGGTGGGAACGGTCTTCCATTTCGACCCGGTTAGGTGCTGTGTATACCAGCGCTCGCATACCGGGAGGATAGTTCATAGGGTTTGCGCGGAGTGCGGATGGAATCTTGATCTTTCCTTTGAACAAACCGCGGCTTGTACTGACGCCGACCGGAGGGAACGGCGATGCCTTCGCGATCTATTGCTTCCGCGAGACCTCGCATGTGGCGGAAGCGAGTGGCTTCCAGACACAGGGCTGACTGGCAAACTCGCGTGGCGTGCAGTGGACGTACTTCCTGAAGACGGTAGCGAAATACGCCGGATTGCAGAAGCCACAGCGCTCTGCAACCTCGGCCACGTTGAGCCGAGGATCCAGGAGCATGCGCTTGGCCAGCTCGACGCGCTGGCGGATGAGGTATTCCTCAAGCGTCATGCCGGTGGTGCGGCTGTAGACGCGGCTGAGGTGCCCGGCGGAAAGATGCAGTTCGTCCGCGATGTACTGGATGGTGACGCCGGCAACCCCTCGGCTCTCCACCAGTCGGGAGACGGCAAGCACGATTTTGCTTTCGCGCTGGCTGAATGTGGAGGCGATCTGCTGGGCCAGGTATTCCGCGAAGCGACGGAAGGACTCGCACAGGCCGAAGGGGCTGGAGGTGTGCAGGATCTCGCCGATGACCTGCTCTTTTTTCATAGATACCGCGCGCGCATCGGTGCCGACGCTGATCATCTCGAGGGCAAGGTGCTCGATGGCCCAAGTAAGGAACGCGCGGAAGGGATGCAGTTGCTCGGCGGAGCCGTTGGAAGGTATGGCGCGGGCGAGGAACTCGCGCACCGCCGCATCGACTTTTTCGCCTTGTTGAATGGCTTTGATCACGGGTGTGAGCGACTGTGCAGGACGCGCTTCGGCAGAGGTAGATGCCTCCTCGAAGAAACAGACGGTCTCCCCGAAACCCTCGAGGGCTGAGACGGCTTCATGGTAGGCGCGGAGGAGCTCCTCTGGCTTGCCGCACTGCTGGCTGATACCGATGCGCGCGCCGGTGACACCTTGTGCTCGCACAGCGGCCAGGATGGCCACTGCCATCTCCTGCAGGGAGATGCGCTGGTGGCTGACGTTGCGGCTTTCCTGCCCTGTGAAGATGCAGAGCTCGCCGGGGCGTACGGAGATGGAGAGGGTGTTCTGCCAGTTCTGGCAGAGATCCTCAACCAGGTGGGAGACGCGGCTGAGGGTCACATGCTGGGCAATCTGCGGAGCTCCTTCCCTGCCGTCCGTAGCCTGCTTCATGCGGAGCACGAGCACGCGGTCCGGCAGGCGGCGGAGACCAATACTCCTGGCGAGGGCGCGCAGTTCCTGCAGATCGCCGATTTCACCTGAGAGCAGAAGCGCGGCCAACTCCTTACGATTGAGGGCAAGCTCGCGGCTCTCTACGCGGTGGAAGTCGCTCATGATCTGCAGACGTTTCCAGGAGTTGGCGATGTAGCGGGCGAAGAGCTCGAGAACGCGTAGCATCTCCGAGAGTTGTGCGGCGGTAACAACGGGTACCTTGTAATAAGCGACTTCGAGATTTTTGAAGTCGATGTGCTGATGGCCTGCGAGGCTAAAACGGACGTGTTCGAAGCCCTCTGCCGTGGGGGGCTGTGTAAGCACCTGGCCAGAAAAGAGCGTGCCGAGGTATTGGCCGTCGCAGATGACAGGCACGGCGATATCCGTGAGACCTACGTGGCAAGCGTAGACTTGGCTGCACTCCGTGGCGCGGCAACGTTGCTTGGCGGGAACGTCGGATTTGGCGCAGGTTTCTTCTTCATGCGCGCCGAAGCCGTGCACGAGATCGCAGAAGAGCGTGCTCGGTGAGTTGCGGTTAGACAGTGTGCTGCCGCCCGGTTGCAATTGCACTAGGGCGTCCTGTGTGTTGACGCGCTCCTTGTAAATTGGCTTGCGTGGATCGAGTTCGTCCACCCACATGAGTTCCACGTTGCGGATGGGACTCGAGTTATTTAAAAGAAGCAGGAAATATTTGAAGAGCTCCAGATCCTTTTGGAACTCCCCTTTGAGGGTGCCGCTGAGGAATGCATGAGAATTCACCAAGGTCACGCTCCACGGCAACGAAGAGAAATGGCAACCATCTTTGCATGAACGCGAGCAGAATTACGATGTTTTTTGTTGTTTTACTGATCTCTTATTCATAATTCACTGCTCGGCCGACACGAGCCACTGTTTACCGGTTTCAGGAGTGAGCTCTTACCGTGAGGCCGCCGTCCACCACGAGGTGCGTGCCGGTAATGAAGGCGCTGGCAGGCGCGGCAAGGAAGAGCGCGGCGTTGGACACGTCCGCGGGAACGCCGCGACGGCCGAGGGGGTGGAGTGCGGCGGTGAGCGCGCCAAGCGCCTCCGCATCAGGAGATTGGCGCGCGTATTCCTCCCAGAGGCGGGTGTCGATGTAACCGGGGCAAACGGCGTTCACGCGGATGTTGTGGGGCGCCAGCTCAAGGGCGAGGTTCCGGGTAAGGGCGACAAGACCCGCCTTGGAGCAGGCATAGGCGATCGAGTTTGGAAAGGCGTGGGTGGAGTGGATGGAACTGATATTGATCACCGCTCCGCCAGCGGCGGGAAAGAGAGGTTGGAGAGCCTGCGTAAGAAAAAAGGGCGCGCGAAGATTGATTGCGAGGATGCTATCCCAGAGTGCCGCGGTCATCTGCGGGAAGGGCATGTCAAGCTCGACGCCGGCGTTGTTGACCAGGACGTCGACTTGGCCATACAGAGATTTGACATGCGCTGCTGCTGTCGGGATGGCATCGATCTGCTCCAGATCAACTGCATGGAAGGTAACGGGGTGTGCGCCGTCCGCTCCGTTCAAGTCCTTTGCTGCGGCTTCTCCTGCCAGGCAATCGCGATCGAGTATGCAGACCCGGGCGCCAGCCTGCTGAAAGCGTTCCACGATAGCTCTGCCTATGCCCTGGGCGCCACCGGTGACGACGGCAGCCTGACCGGCGAGGCTCCAGTCTGGCTGCTTCTCCGCGCTCTCTCTCATCTGGCTCCTTTCGCACATCGCCGGGACTTGCATGACTGAGTCATTTGGTTCATGAGGCTACTTGGTTGCTTCGATGAAAATTAGCTCGGAGCTGTTCGGAACCATGAGTCCGATGCTGAGCCCTTTGGAGAGCAGATCGCCGCCACTCTCGGTGCGGTCTGCAGCGCTTCCATCCTGGAAATGTATTCGGTATTGCCGACTAGGTTCGAGTCCGTGGAGTTGGAAAGTGTGCTCCTTGTCGTCTGGCGCAGAACCCCGGAAGGCATAAACCAGCGCCCGCGCATACCATACGTCGTAGTACTCCATTCCGTCCCAGCGCACACCGTCAGGACGCTCGGAGATGTGATAGAGATCAGCATCGCGGATAAAGGGGCGTAGCTTTTCCTTATAGAGCGCGAACTCCTGCTTGGCCGCGGTGTGCTGCTCAGGGGTCCAGGCATTTGTGTCCTGCATCACGGTAAGCCAGCCCATCATGCCGCTGCGCAACATGTAGCGGAAGTTTTCCAACCGCGGGGTGGGCCACTTCTCGACGTAGTCCTCCAGCATGGCGGGAGGAAGTATCTGACTTGCGTCATAGAACGCGCGTCGGTTGGAGAGCGGGTCGTAGGTGTCGGTGATGGAGAAGTAGTCTCCGTGCGAGGCGCTGCCGAAATCCACCATGCGGCCACCATCGTCGCATATCTCGAATAAGAGATCGGGATGCTCCTTCCGCAGGTGAGAGTAGATCTCGTAGTAGGAGCGAACGGCGTGATAGCTGACGTCGGTGGAGTTCGAAGTGTCAGGCATCGCGACACCACTGCCATGGATGGTCGTGACGGCATTGGGTGGAGGCGGCGCGTGTGGATGATCCGTACGGGAGCAGTTGCGCGTCACCAGATAGCCATCGTGCTCGAGCATGTCGAGCTTATAGCTGCTGATCATGCGTTCGAGTTCGTTTTCTGCGTGAGCCTTCGCCGCGGGCAGGCCTAAGTCGGTGGTGCGCCCCACAAAGGCGTCAGGCTTCCATCCTGCAGGTGTGTCTGCCACGAGCCAATCTTTGGTCCCGGGATCACTGACGTTGAGAGCACCCGGATCGGTGTTAGTGCCTGCCTGAGCCCAATCCACCCAGATGCCGAACTTCAGTCCGCGGCGATGGGCTTCATCTGCTATGGAAGCGAGGCCGTGAGGAAACTTCTTCGGATTGGGATACCAGTCGCCGACGCCGCGGAACCAGCCCGCGTCGAGGCCGAACATCTCAAGTCCGAGATCGGCAGAGTCGGCGATCATGCGCTTGGCAAGAGCTTCGTCGATGGCCATGCCACTGCCCCAACTGTTGTTGACGAGCATTGGGTAGTTTCGCTTCTCCCACGTACCGGGATATGTGAGTACCTGACGTACCCACGGGCGCAGCACATTGCCGAGTCCATCTCGACCGCCCGCGAAGGCCCCCACAAAAACCGGTGGTGCCAGAAAGGTGGCCCCAGGCTGAAGCCGCGTGCGAAAGGGCCCAGGGTTTGGATTGAGGCCGACAGTGCCGCGCAAGGAACCGGCCATACGCTCCAGCGTGAGACTGGTGCGGCCGCTGAACTCCACGCCGACGTACCAGCCGTCACCTTGCTCACCGTTTCTCTCGACCATAAACCAGGGGATGATCTCGCGCGGCTCTTCGTCACCAGCGTAGGTGCTGGACTTCCCTTCCCAGCTATATCCAGAAGTAAGTTCTACCTCGTGCGTGCCAATTGGCGACGGCCTCCCTGCACCTTTGTCGATATAGATCTGCTGGAGAGGATGCTCCGCAGGAACACTCCAGCTATAGCGGAAGCTTGTCTGCAGCGGGAGCCAGAGTTCGCGGGTATCTAGGTTTTCGATGCGGATACGATGTTCAAGCGGACCAGTGGCGGCGGGAGCGCTCCACTCCCAGGTGAGGCGAAGGTGTGGCGAGTGGGTCTCGTAAATGAACGTGACGCGCTTCGAATTGACCTCTCCTGCGCCGGAGACCAGTTTCCAGTGCAGAGGCACGGTGTGGCCGTCCACCTCTGCACTGGCGATGAGTTCTCCCGGGGTCTCGTTGGACCAAGGCGCCTGCCCCGCAGCCTGCAGGCTTACCAGATGTGGCGCTGTGGCGTCGGCTTTGAGCTGCACGGTTGTCTGCGCGGTGCTGAGGGAGGCCGTGGTCTGCGCGGCTGCCAGAGATCCGATGCAAGCAAAAAGAGACGCGGCTACAACACTGCTGGTCAGAAGACGGTACACGGCTGCTCCAGAAGAAAAGGAGGCGGCAACTATTGTCCGGCTCCGCACGAGTGAGATCAAAAGAAAAGGCGCAGTCCGATCTGCATCACGCGACTACCTGTCTTGCCATTGATGCCACCGAACGTCGGCGAGTCAGGATCCGCGTTGGTGATGACGCTTTGGCCGGGCGTTCCGTAGACGGGATGGTTAAAGACATTCGTCGCCTCGATTCGTGTTTCTAGATAGCGGGCTGCATCGTCTCCCAACTGAAACTTCTTGAGCAGGGTGGCGTCGGTGCTAATGTCTCCAGGATTGCGCACGTTCGGAAAGACAAAGGGCGCGTTACTCAGGCTGTAGTCGGGCGTGCGGACGAACGCCTGCGGATTGAAAATGCCGCTCGGGTTGGAGTTGATGAAGGAGCCGTTGACGTAGACAGCGCGACTATAGTTCTTGCTGCTCCTCTGGTAGTTATTGTTGGCCAATGACCAGCGAAGTGCCGCTCCTGGAGCGGTGACGCCACCATCTACGGTGGGCATCAGCACTGGCGTGCCCTTCGGGTCCCAGACGGTGATCCCGGCGATGCCCCAGCCGCCGATAACGGCGTCGAGCACGTGGGCGCCAAATCCGTCGGGGACGCCGAGGAATTGGCGCCCTCTGCCAAACGGCAGATCGTACGAATAGTTCAACTTGAGGGTCTGCGGCTTCTCATACAGCGCCAATCCATAACCCTCCATTAGGTTGTGTGGATTCTGGAGAATGCCGGAATTGTTTGCGGCACTGTGCTGAATGTCCTTACCGCCGGTGTTGGTGAGGGTTTTCCGAATGGCGTAGGATGCGAGGAAGGTGAAGCCATGATTAGCACGCGTTTCGATCTGAAAGTTGGCGAAGTTCGAGAATGATTTGCCCCACGAAGCTTGTCCCGGACTTACCTGCTGGTACTGCGGAGCCAAGCCGAGGAGTTGGTAGAGCGGCACCGTAGGTTGACTGGCAAAGGTTTGCGACTGGCCGTAGAACGGGTTAGGAACCTGGTCCTGCAACTTGGAGCCGAGCTGGTAGTACTGCAGCGGCACATTGTTTAGACTCCAGTTCTGGACCGGCATAAGAAGATGGATCCCACGGATGCCCTGGTACTGCGCGGAAACGAGCCAGTTTTGCCCGACCTGCCGCTGCACGCTCGTGCCCCACATATAATCCTCTGGGCTGTTGTAGTGCGACAGCAACGCTGAGCCGCCCTGGTCCGGGTTCGCAGACCCTCCATATGTTTGATACCAGTAGCCTGCGTTGGTCGTGACCGGCGGATTGAAGCCAAGGTTCGCGCCAGAGGGCTGTAGCGGGAAGGTGCCCAGGCCATGATCGTTGCCAAACTCACTAATCCAGTGCTGCCCGTCAAGTGAAGGAATCTGGTTGAAGGTGTTTGAATTGTAATAAAAGCTGAAGTAGTCAGTGGAGAGACCGTTCAGTCCTTGATAGATGTAGCCCGCGTTGGCGTGGAGCACCGTGCGTTCATTCAGTTCATACGAGATACCAAGCCGCGGCTGAAAGTTGAGCCAGTCCGTCGTGTAGAGATTCTTCTGCGGGTACTCCTTGGTATCGAGCAGTGCGACGCGTCCGGTCGCGCCTTGCGAAAGCCACTGCGGCGTGCCTAGGCTGGCAAGTTCCGGCTCCGCTGCAGTCACCTGCGACCAGTCCCAGGAGCTGTTCGCCAGCAGCACGTTCTTGGCATTGATGTCGTACTGCAAGCTGCCCTGCGGCTTACGCCCTTGGCGTGCGCCATCGTGATCCCAGCGCATTCCTATCTGCACCGTGAGCTTGCTGTTCACCTTCCAGTCGTCCATCGCATAGGCCGCCTGATTCCAGCCGAATGGTGTAATGTTCCAGTTGCCCCATTGGAAAAAGTTGGCGGAGCCCATCATCAGCTCTGCAAGCGGGCTGCCGGTCAGTCCGTCGTTGTTGTTCCAGGTCTGATTGGAGCCGCCGCCGGGATTCACCCAGGCAACACCCGTGTGGTCGCCGCCGCTCTCATCGAAGCGGTAGAAGTACTGCTCGTAGCCGACCTTGATGGTGTGCCGGCTCAACACCTTCGTGAATGCGACAGTACCGTTCGTGGTCTGGTTAATGAAGGAGTCAAACTCCGAGCCGCCCACCGGCGTATAGCCGTACTGGGTCGGATTTCCGATCGTGAGGGCTGGTGGGATGTCGCTCACGCTCCGCTCCGGGTTGTTGACCAGAAGCGGATCGAAGCCCCACGTACTAGTGTCAATGCTCGGATCGGGCGCTGAACCCAGGCCCGAGACGCCATTGCTGATGAGCTTGGCCGTGCCAAAGCCCAGGTGCGCATCAATGATGGCAGTGGGCGAGAGCACCCAGTTGTACTGGAGACTGCCGGTCCAGTCGTTGTCGGTGGTGATGGACTGGCCCGCATGAAAGAAGGGCGCGGGGATGGTGTTCGTCAGGTGCGAGCGGCTGATGCTGAAATTGACGCGGTGATTGTTCGAGATATTTTCATCCAAACGGAGAAAGAAGCGATCCGTAGGCCGCTGCGAATGGATTGTCGACCAGTAGTTGTTGATGTGGTCGCTGTTTGCATCGGGCGCGTGGTTGGGGAGCGGCCACAATGGTAAATAATGCGAAAACAACCGGCTTTGGCCCGAGAGATTGCCCGTAGCGTTAGCAGGGATCACGCTATTTGAAAACTGCGGACGCACCCAGTTGCCCTGACCGTCATAGGCACCATGAAACGGATCGTAGATGTTGGCATAGACCGGCGCACCGTTCTGGACGTTGATGATCGTCTGTGAAAAATCGCCTTGCCGGTTGAGCAGCGTCGGAACCGAGCTGCGAACGTTCTGAGATTCCGCAAAACGCTCGCCCTCCCAGCCGAAATAGAAGAACGTTCGCTTCTTGCCGGAGTACATGTGCGGAATGGAGAGAGGGCCGCCGAAGGAGACGCCGTAGTTGTTCTGGTGAAAAGCCTGGCGCGGGATGCCCTGCGCATTGTTCAGCCAGTCGTTACTGTTGAGGATCTGATTGCGGAAATATTCGAAGACGCGACCGTGGTAGTCGTTCGTGCCGCTCTGCGTCTGCATGGAGATAATGCCGCCGGAGTAGCGGCCATAGTCGGCGGTAAGCACGCCGCTATCCACACGGAACTCACCTATGCTGTCCGGCGTGGGAATGGCGCGATTGCTGGCGTTGAACTCCGAGTCCTGCACCTGGTTGCCATCCACGATAATGCTGGTGCCGTTTACCTGTCCACCTGAAAGCGAGTAGCTGTTGCCGTGGTTAGCGATGAGATATGCTGCGTTGCCGAGAGTAGCAATGCTGTCACTGAGCGGTCCGCTCCCCTGGATCGAGGGAATGATCGAGGTCAGGTCAAGCGTGTTGCGATTGAGCTGGGGTAGCTCGGTAATCATTTTGTTGTCCAGCACGGTGGAGGTGCTGGCCCGGTCTGACGAGATGAGCGGCGCCGCGCCAGTGATGGTTATGGTCTGTTCGACCGCGCCCGGCGTGACGATGATGTTCTGAGCGAGACTGTCGCCAGTGCTTACCACCAGGCCTGAGCGAACCACCTTGCCGAAACCGGTCCTTGTTACAGTGAGCTGGTAAGTTCCGGGCACGAGCTGAGAGAGCACATATACACCGGAGGCATTCGTGTGGCTGGTATACGGGACGCCGGTAGCCCCATTCAAAGCGCTGACTTCAGCATCCGGCACGGCCGAGCCGCTGGCATCAGCGACGACACCACTGATCTGTGCGTTCGATGACTGCGCTCGAAGCTGCATGCACGCGCAAAGCGCAATGCATGCAAGGAGGAGAGGCCCGAAAATCGTATGGCATGCGAGCCAGAACCGCTGTTCGCCTGTCCCCATGAAAGCACTCCCTCGCCAAGGTCTTGTCGTCGGCTACATGCTTCCCGGCAGACGACTACTGATCGCATTGGAGGGGACTATATGTTAGCAACCCAAAACCCGCTAGGTGGTATCAGGATTTTTCTTGCGTTTTTCCGGCGGAGTTACAACTGGAACTTTGCCATTCGGCGCAGACTTTCCTGCAGGTTCGGTAATCTCAATCCGCTGATTTGCGTGCAAATCCGTTAGTTGCTGCGTGACACCGGAAGGCCAGTGAATCTCCGCCGAGGCAATGCGCTCGGCGTCGAGCCCGAAGTGGATGCAGAGATCGCTGCTGGATGCATAACCCACACTGTTTGCGACCGTCCTGACCTGTGTACGGCTTCCGCTCTTGCAGATGATGCGCGCGCCGATCGCGGAGCGGTTGCTCTGCGTGCCATGAAGTTTCAGCTGCAGCCAGTGCCGCTCCGGGCTGCGATTCATCCAAAGCTCGAGTGGTGCATTGAGCGAAGTGACCGCGACATCGATGCGCCCGTCATGATCGAAGTCCGCAAAAGCGGTGCCGCGATGGAGACGAGCAATCCCGAAGTCAGGGCTGACTGTTGCTGAGACATTCGTGAAGTGGCCGCCCTGGTTGCGGAAGATGCGATTGGGTTGCAGGTCATCTGAATCGAGGCCACCACCGGCCACAAACATGTCCAGCCATCCATCGTTGTCGAGGTCTATCAGACCGCAGCCCCAGCCACTCACCGTGTGGGTAAGAGCGAGGATGCCACTGGCGGCGCTCGCGTCCTCGAAGTTGCCGTCGCCACGATTGGCAAATACTTCGAAGGTTTCACCGCGCAGGCCGGTCATCACAATATCCGGCCGTCCATCTCCATCGATGTCACCGAAGTCCGCGCCCATGCCGGAGATCTCGCGACCATCGCCGTTATAAGCCACTCCCGCTTCAACACCCGTTTCTTGCACTGTACCGCCTACGTTCCGGATAAGGAGATTGCGGGCGTGATCGTTGGCGACGAAGAGGCCAGGGTGTTCATTGGCATCGAAGTCGGCAACTGCCACGCCCATGCCCTTGCCTAAAAGATCGGCAAGTCCGACCGCGCGCGAGACCTCCGTGAAGGTGCCATCGCCGTTGTTGTGGTAGAGCAGCATGGGCTCGGACCGGTAAATGTCCGGATGGCAGTAAGTGCGGCTGTCCTTGGCGAGACCACCGCATACAGGATCGATGCCCGGCTCCCAGTCGCAGTAGTTGGAGACAAATAGATCGAGGCGTCCGTCATTGTCGTAGTCAATCCATGCAGCGGCGATCGACCAAAGCTTGCGGCCTTTTGCATCCGTACCGCCCACGCCTGCTACTTTGGTCACGTCGGTGAAAGTGCCATCACCATTGTTGCGATAGAGGGTGTTGCCGTGCACGCCTACGACGTACAGGTCCTCCAATCCATCGTTGTTGTAATCGCCTACGGCGACACCCATCCCGTAGCCGCGGCCCTTCACTCCTGCGCGCTCGGTCACATCTGTGAACGTGCCGTTGCGGTTGTTGCGATAGAGGCGGCTGTAGAAGCTCGGTTCGCTCTTCTCAAGCGAAGGCAACGCGGCGCCATTCACACAATAGAGATCAGGCCATCCGTCGTTATCGAAGTCGATGACGCCAAGGCCACCGGGCAGCGTCTCCACTTGATACTTGCGGCCAGAGGCGCCGTTGCGCAGCACGAAGTCGAGGCCATTGCCCGGCGCCGCATTCACAAAGCGAATGGGACCAGCAGGCGCTAGCTCAGAGGCGGCGCGGGGAAAACTTCCAGCCAGGAATGCGCCACCTGCAAGCAGCCGTGCGAACTCGCGGCGGCTGAAGTGTTGGGCGCTACTTTGCGTCATCACCACCTCGGTGCGCGTTGCGTTGGTACGCCTCGGAGAGCTCCCTCGCCTGCGCAAAGGCCTGACTAGCCTCAGTGCTGCGGCCAAGCTTCCGCAAGGCGGCGCCGAGCGCCGCATGCAGACTTCCCTTCTCGTCGGGATAACCCGCGGCGAGTGCCGGAAGGAGGAGCTGAGCCGCTTCCGCAGGATTTCCAGTCTGCGCCAGGGCAGTGCCGAGTTCCACTTGTGCTGATGCGTCCTTGGGATCGTGTGCGACCATCTTCTCGAGATACGGTACCGCATCTGCATAGCTGCGTTGCTCAATCGCGATGCGGGCCAACGTCTCCATCGCGGAGAAACGGTAAGGATCTATGCGAAGGGCGGAGTTGGCGTTTGCCGTTGCCTGAGCAAACTGGCCGCTCTCAAACTGCGCCTCTGCCAACCGTTCCGACAGCTCTGGATCGTCGGGATGCGCACGCAGCGCGACGCTGTACTCTACCGCAGCACCTGCACTGTTGGCTTGTATGCGAAGCAGCACATCTCCGCGCACCATGTGCGCAAGTGCTGGATTCTCTCCCGCTTCTTGCTGAAGATCCTGCATGACGCGCCCTGCATCTTTCGCGTAGCACCAGGAGAGCAGGAACTTGACGTAGATGTCCTGCCCAGTCGTGCCACCGGCTGCCCGTTCAAGAGCGGGAATTGCGTTTGCGCATTGGCCAAGCTCTGCAAGCGCAACGCCGCGGCGAAGCCAGCCTTCTGCATCTCCAGCCGGCGGAATTGGTGCAGCAAGTAAGCTCTCCCACCGTTGCTTCCGATAGAGAACTGCTACAGGCACAGACCGTCTCGTATGTGGGACCGGGGCAGCGGAGGCGAGGCTCTCTGCCGTGCAACGCCGATTGGGACTGCCGGTGCAGCGGAAGAAGGCCGACGTTCGTGGGCCTACGGCTGCCGTGGCCGGCGGTTGCAAATTCTCTGGCCAATCAGCGGCAACCCGTGCCAGCACGCCGGGCGAGGCATTCCCAATCGCATCAAGCGAGCGTAAGACTTTGGTCCAGTCTCCGTGTGTAGCGGCTAAGACCGCTTGCGCTTCCAAGGCGCCCAGGTCGTTCGGATTGCGTTCCAGCGCGCGAGTGATATTTGACTCTGCATCGGTTAGATTTCCTGTTCTGAGATGCCCGAGGGCTAGTTCGCTCCAAATGCCTGGCGCCTCCGGGTCGAGGCTGGAAGAACGGGAGAGCAATTCTAGCCGCGCGGGATCCTGTGCCGCGTGGGACCGTGCCTGCAGTCGATGCTCGGCCGCGAGACCCTGTGGAGTAGCACGTAGTTGTGAAGCGAGTTCACCAAAACGCTCGACCCAGTAGCCGGCAGCGCTCTCAACAGCTTGCGGCGAGGTGGGCGCGACAGTGAGCGCGCGCTCATAGGCGGCGGCGGCTTCCGGATAGTGGCGGAGATGAGTTTGCGCCTCGCCCAGATATTCGTAGGGGAAGTCTTCCTTGGGGCGCTGGCGTGCGGCCTCTTCAAGATAGGCGATCGACTCGGCCGGCTGATCGGTCCGAATGAGATCAATGCCCACCAGGAGATTCGCGAAGTAGTCGTGAGGCTTGAGCTTCCACGCGCGTTCGAGCAGCGGCAGAGCGCCCGCATAATCCGCCCGTTGGTGCATGGCGAACCCACGTTCCAGCAGCGAACGGAATTCGTCTGCAGGCTCAACCTGCGCGACGACCTGCGCGAGCAGCAAGAAAGACATCCCACTAAGAATCGCCGCTTTTGCACGCCAGCGCGAACGGCGAGATCCATGGCCCTGTTTGGTATCGATGCCGATCACTCGCCCCCAGGAACGTAAGACCATAGCGATTGAATCATTCCGCAGTTGCACGATCGATACGCATTCACGACGCCGAAGTTACAGCATGAGCATCGTTTCCACTCGTTCCAAACAATCCGTAAGTTGCCCGTTAGCATACCAGCCTCGCTCAAACCTGAACGAGACGGGGTAAAGAGCGAGCCTGACGGCTAGGAGATAAGTCAGAAAACCGAAAGTAGTGACAAGACTCTCGATTGTTTTTCAGCGGTTTCTATGCTGTCATCTGTGGTACAGGAGCGGCCAGGGATGACGATCCACCCATTACAACCACTGAATTCGTCCGAAGTGCAGAGCGCCGTGGAATTGTTGCAGACGTTGCCGTCCTTCATTTCGACGACGCGGATCATCAGCATCATGTTGCAAGAACCAGCCAAACAGCTTGTGTACGGCTGGCCGGATGCTGGAACTCCAGATAGAGAAGCCGTTGCAGTGCTCTTTGACAATGCCGCGAACGCCGCCTCCACAGCGACGTTGAACCTGACTGCTGGCAAAGTGGTCAAGATCGAACAAGCCCCGGCTGGCGTGCAGCCCACACTTTCCATGGATGAGCAGGTGGAATGCGAACAGGCCGTCCTGGCAAGTGAAGTATTCAAGGCCGCTCTGAAACGACACTACGGTGTGACTGATCCGTCCTTGGTGATGGTCGATATCTGGAGTGCGGGCAACTATGGATCGGAGGAAGACCGCACGCACCGTTTGACACGGCCATTGTGCTTCCTTCGCAGCGATCCTACCGACAACGGTTATGCCCGTCCTCTCGAAGGAATTCGCCCCGTCGTCGATCTCAATCTGATGCAGGTGATTCGTGTAGAGGAATACGGTAAGTGGCCGCTGCCTCCAACTGCCGGGAACTATTCCGTCGAGAAAGTAGCGCACCACCGCACCGATATCAAATCGCTGACCATCACGCAGCCCGGCGGTCCAAGCTTTGCTCTGGACGGGAATCACATCAGTTGGCAGAACTGGGACTTTGTCATCGGCTTCAATGCCCGCGAAGGCCTTACGATTCATCATGTGCGCTATCTCGATCAAGGGCGGAAGCGCCCCATCCTCTATCGTGGCTCACTCACCGAGATGGTGGTGCCTTATGGAGATCCGCGTCCCACGCAGGTTCGCAAGAACGCCT
>JAUTWX010000218.1 GCA_030838385.1 Acidobacteriaceae bacterium | reverse complement strand
GAGCGGGTTCGCTATCCCGAAGACATCGTAGTGCACTACCAGGGCGGCGAAGCGGAGATGGCCGCTGCCCTGCGTCGCGCGATCGGCAACATCGATCCCAACCTGCCCATCACCCGCATCGATACCTTGGCGACACAGGTCAATTCCAACTTCAATCAGCCGGAGATGCTGGCGCGCCTCACCATGACCTTCGGGCTGGTGGCGCTGCTGCTGGCCGCGATTGGCATCTATGGCGTCACCGCGTACACGGTAGAGCGGCGCACGCCCGAAGTAGGGCTGCGCATGGCGCTGGGCGCCGACCGTGGCGACGTTCTGCGTGAAGTTCTGAAGCACGCCCTGTCACAGGTGCTCGTCGGCCTCATACTCGGGGTGCCTCTGGCGCTTGGCCTGGGGCGGCTGATGGCGGCGCATCTTTACAACGTCAGCAGTTACAACCCGTTGATCCTGGGCGGCGCGTTCAGCACGCTGGTCATGGCGGCAGTGCTGGCCGCAATAGTGCCGGCACGCCGCGCGGCTTCGATCGAACCGGTGCAGGCATTGCGGAACGAGTAGTCAACAGAATTTTGCAGGAAGGGAGAAACCCGTGCAATTGAGACAGGATGTGCGCTATGCGTTTCGCAAGCTGCGGCGTAGTCCCGGCTTTGCCCTGACCGCGATATTGACGCTGGCGCTCGGCGTGGGAGCGACCAGCGCTGTGTTCAGCGTCATCGATGCGGTCCTGCTCCGTCCTTTGCCCTTTCCCGACCCGCAACAGATCGTCGTTCCCGAGAGCCGCTCGCGCAGTGGTTATACGCAACCGGCGTCGCTGCCCGGCTATCGCGACGAGCGCGCACAGCAGCACACCTTCTCCGCATTGGCCGGCTACAACGACTTTTCCAGCGTGAATCTCGAATCGCCGCATGGGCCGGTGGCGTTGCACGCGACGAAGGGCACGGACAACTTCTTTGACGTCTTCGGCGTTCGGCCGATCCTGGGCCGCACCTTCCTTCCCGGCGAAGACCAGCCCGGACGCGACGACGTCGCAGTGCTGAGCTATGAGGTCTGGCAGCGCGATTTTCAGGCAGACCCCAGGGTGATCGGTCACATGGCGCGGCTCGATGGCCATCCCTACACCATCATCGGCGTCATGCCGGCGGACTTTCGTTATCCGCTGGGACAGCACAACGCGATCTATACGCCCCTGCATGCGAAGCCGCAGTGGTTGACGAATCGCGGAAACCACTGGCTGCGGACTATCGGCCGGATGAAGTCCGGCGTGAGCCGGCAGCAGGCGCAGGCTGATCTGCAGCGTGTCTTCGCGGACATGGGACGCGCCTATCCCGATACAGATGCCGGACGCACGGTCGTGCTGCACACGCTGGACGCGACACTGAGCGAGGGCGTCGCCTCGCCGCTTAGCGTGATGGGCGCCGCTGTCTTAGCAGTGCTGGCGCTCTGCTGCGTCAACATCGCTGGACTGCTGCTGGCACGCGGCGTGGGCCGCGAACGCGAGATGGCGGTGCGCGCGGCAGTAGGTGCTGGGCGGGCGACGATCCTGCGGCAGGTGTTGACGGAAAGTCTGGTGCTGGCCGCTTTCGGTTGCGGAGCAGGCGTTCTGCTGGCCATGCTGGTGCTCAACGGCATGCGCACTTTCCTGATCGACGCCCTGCAGCGCGGCGCGGAGGTCCACTTGAACCTGAGCGCGCTCGCTGTGGCACTTGCGCTCGCCACGGTGACAAGTGTGCTGGCCGGCATACTGCCGGCACTGCGGCTGGCTAACACCGATCCCAGCCAGGCACTTCGTGCCGGCGGTTCGGCCGGCACCACGCGCGCCCATCATCGGCTGCGCTCTGCCTTCATCGTCACCCAGGTTGCGCTGGCCCTGGTGCTCCTGTTCACCTCCGGACTGCTGCTGCGCTCCATCCTTGAACAACGCCATACGGATCTCGGCTTCGATCCCGGCCATATCGCCTCCGCCGAAATCGATCTTTCGCCGGGCCGCTATGAGGACCGTGATCCGGTAGGGAACTTCTATCAGCCGTTGCTCGACCGCCTGCAGCACGCACCAGGTATCGCGGCGGCTGGGCTCATCAGCACCATTCCCATCCAGAACTGGGGTATCAACAGCGATGTCCACATCAAGGGGCAGCCGCCGTACCCACCCAACCAGGAGATGCTGGCCGAGGACCGCATGGTGATGCCGGGATATTACCGCGCATTCGGCATCCACCTGGTCCGTGGCCGCTTGCTCGATCCGGCCCTCGACACCTGCGCGGGCGCGCCGAAGATCGTAGTCAACCAGGCATTCGTGAAGAAGTTCATTCCGCTGGGAATTGATCCGGTGGGCGCGCACATCGACGACGGAAATGCGGAGATTGTTGGCGTGGTCACGAATGTGCGGCAGGCATTGGACCGGCCATCTCTGGCCGAGATGGACTATCTCGCCAGTGAGATGCCGCCGGAGGAACGCCGCGCGTATCTGATTGGCATGGACCTGGTGGTGCGCACTCCGGGCGATCCGCGCGCCATCTGCGGTGAGCTGCGCGAGGCCATCCATCAAGTCGATCCCACCGTGCCGTTCCGTACACCGGAGACGATGGATGAGATCGTGCTCGACCAGCTCGATTTCCAGCGCATGGAGTCATGGCTCTTCGGTGGCTTCGCCATGCTGGCGCTGCTGCTCGCCATCGTCGGCATCCACGGCCTGCTGAGTCACGAAGTCGAGCAGAGCACCCGCGATATCGGCGTGCGCATGGCGCTGGGCGCCACGCGGGCCGGTGTCGTCCGCATCGTGGCCGGACGCGCCGCCTCGATGGTTGCGGTCGGAATCGCCGCAGGCGCCGTGCTCACGCTGCTCGCGAGCAGGGCTATCGCGGCACTGCTGCCACAGGCGCACGCGTCGCAAGCCGCACATCTCTCCGCACAGCAGGCGCTGGTGTTTCTCGTGCTGGCTGTCGCTCTCTTCCTGATTGGGCTGGTGGCGGCGATGCTTCCCGCGCGGCGCGCTGCCACCGTTGACCCCATCACCGCACTGAGGATGGAGTAACTCCATGATGTTTACTCAGGACCTCCGCTACGCTTTCCGGCAGCTTCGCCGGAATCCCGGCTTCGCCTTCACGGCGATTCTGACCCTGGCGCTCGGCATCGGCGCCACCACTGCAGTCTTCAGCGTGGTAGAGCAAATGCTGCTCACCCAGTTGCCCTATCGCGATGCGGACCGCATCGTTGCGCTCGAGACCTTCTTTACAGACAAACAGCATCTCCACCCGCGCGTAACCGGTGGCGATTATCAGGACATGAGCAACGACCCTGCCTTCGCGGCCGTGGCCTATTACGACGGCGGCCAGATGGGCGTGCAGCTTCCGGACCACGCCACATTTACGCAGATTGATGCGGTCAGTCCGCAGTTTGCGGATGTCTTTGGAGTGCACCCGCTCAGCGGAGCGCTCTTTCGCAAGGGCGACGCGTCGCACCAGGCGCTGGTAAGCGAGGCCTTTGCCGATGCGGAGCTGGGCGGCGTAACTGCCGCTGTGGGCAAGCTGGTCAGCGTGGAGAGCGAATCGTATCAGGTGGTCGGGGTGATGCCGCGCGGCTTTGATTTCCCGCAAAAAACCAGCGTCTGGCTCGGTACCTCCGCGACGCCGGACAACGTGAACCGCAACTCCTACAACTACCATGCGGTGGCGCGGCTACGTGACGGGTTCAATGTGGAGCAGGCGCAGCTCCGGCTCCATGCACTCTCCGTGCGCCTGGCGACACAGTTTCCCGTAGATCACGCGCACGCCGATCTGCGCGCGGTGCCGCTGCGCGATGCGCTCACCGGCGGTGTGCGCACCTCGCTATGGCTCTGGCTTGGCGCGGTTGGCGTGCTGCTGCTGATCGCCTGCGCGAACGTGGCGCATCTGCAACTGGTGCGCATCTCCGCGCAGGACCAGGCGCTGGCCGTCCGCGGCGCTCTGGGTGCCACGCGCGCCCGCATCGTCGGCTCGGTGCTTCTGGAAGCCGCGATGGTATCGCTGCTCGGGGGCACCGCCGGTCTGTTGCTCTCCCTTCCGTCGACCAGGCTCTTGATGCACATTCTGGCATCGCAACTGCCGCGCAACATGAGTGCCACGCCCGATCCGCGATTGCTCGGCTTCTGCCTGCTGCTCGCCACTGTTGTCACCGTGCTCAGCGCCGCACTTCCGTGCTGGTGGGCGGCGCGTCGCGATCCGGCAGCGGCGTTGAGCCGTGGCACGCGCTCCAGCAGCACAGATCGCGGTACCGCTCTGTGGCGGCGTGGCCTGCTCGCGCTCGAGATCGCGCTGAGCTTCCTGCTCGTCACCACCTCCGGGCTGCTGCTGCGCACACTCCAGCACATCCACGAGACGCCACTTGGCTTCGCCTCGGAGAACCGGCTGGTGGTTTACGCGCATGCCCCTGCGCGTGGACTGGAGCAGATGCAGAAGCGCGTCGTTGAACTGGCGCAGCTCACGGACCAGTTGCGCGCGCTGCCTGGCGTGCAGTCGGCGGCGCAGACCATGGGCCTGCCTGCCGGACAGTATGGGTCAAACGGCTTCTATTCGATTCCCAGCAAGGGCCAGAATATGCAGCAGGCGGGGCTTGCGCATTCGAACTTCAGCCTGGCAGGTCCCGGATATTTCAAAGCCATGCAGATCCCGCTGCTGCAGGGCAGGGATGTCATCGCGTCGGATACGTATAGATCCCAGCCAGTCGCAGTCATTAGCGCCTCACTCGCGCGCCAGTCCTTCGGCAACAGCAGCCCTCTGGGACAGCAGATTATCTGTGGTTTGGACGAGGACTCTATGCGCGGAGCGACCATTGTCGGCGTGGTGGGCGATGTGCGCCAGGATTCGCCTGCAGACGATCCCACACCTGCGCTTTACATGCCGTTGGCACAGCACCCGTATCTAGCGAACGAAGTGCAGATTGTGCTGCGCACAGCCGCGGCGCCTGCGACATTGATTCCCGCGGTGCGGCAGCGCACACTCGCAGCCGACGCAAGCATCGCGACCCGGTTTACGACCATGGACGATGCACTCGCGGCCGCTATTCAGCCGCAGCAGTTGCGTAGCCAGCTCCTGACGGCGTTCGCTGCACTTGCCCTGCTGCTGGCAGCGGTCGGCATGTACAGCGTCACCAGCTATACCGTGGCGCAGCAGGTGCGGGAGATCGGCATCCGCATGGCATTGGGCGCGGATCGCGCGACCGTCGCGCGTGAGGTGATGGCGAGTGCCGCGAAGAGCGGTCTGCTGGGCATCGGGCTGGGTGTGCTGGT
Source organism: Acidobacteriaceae bacterium (assembly GCA_030838385.1). Taxonomy (GTDB): domain Bacteria; phylum Acidobacteriota; class Terriglobia; order Terriglobales; family Acidobacteriaceae; genus KBS-83. The sequence goes on along the minus strand of JAUTWX010000218.1, from coordinate 5,011 downwards.
GAGCCTGGAAGCGTCGCGTGTGCTGAGCCGTTTCCTGGTCGGCGTCCCGGCGCTGGACCCGGTGAGCTACGGCGCCGCGGCCTGTGTGCTGGTAACCGCGGCCGCGCTGGCGGCGCTGATTCCAGCCCGGCGCGCGGCTTCCACCGAACCCATGGTAGCGTTGCGGACGGAGTGACACGATGCACCTGGCCAACGATATCCGCTACGCATTTCGTCAATTACACCGCAGCCCGGGGTTCACCGTTACGGCTGTGCTCACGCTCGCCCTGGGCATCGGCGCGACGACAGCCATCTTCAGCCTGATCTATATCACGATTTTGAAGCCGCTGCCGGTGAGGCAGCCCTCGGAGCTATATAAGGTTGGTCGCGACAGCACTTGCTGCGCCGCCAGCGAGCTGCTGGGCGACTGGAGCATGTTCTCGAACGAGCTCTACGAGACGCTGCGCGATCACACGCAGGGCTTCCAGGGTACCCTGGCCGCGTTTCAGTCCGGGCAGACGCCGCTGCTGGTCCATCGCCAGGGCGATCCGCAGGCTGCGATGGCGTTGCTGGGCAAGCTGGTTTCCGGCAACTACTTCAGCGTGCTTGGAGCGCCAGTCGTCATGGGCCGCGGTCTGACCCCTGCCGACGATCGGGAAGGCGCGCCGCCAGTCACCGTGCTGAGCGATCGCATGTGGCAGCGACGCTTCGGGCGCGATCCACACATCGTCGGCGAGACGCTGATGATGAACGGCACCGCCGCCACGATCGTCGGTGTGACGGCGCCGGAGTTCGTAGGGGAGACGATCAACGCGGACATGCCGGAGCTATGGATTCCGCTGCGGCAGGAGGCAAATTTCGTCCACGAGGGCGCGATGGGATCCCGCCCAGACCGCTACTGGCTGGACCTCATTGGACGCATTGCCCCCGGCGCCAACTCCGCGCAGATCGACGCGCAACTGAACACCGAGCTCCGGCAGTGGCTGCAGAGCCGCAGCGCCGAGATGCAACCGGACGAGCGGGCGGCGATTGATCGGCAACATACGGAAATCGCCTCTGCCGCACCCGGCATCAACATCGTGGGACTGTATTACAGCCAGTCGCTCAAGCTGCTGATGGCGGCCGCCGCTTTCGTCATGCTGATCGTCTGCGCGAATGTAGCGAACCTGCTGCTGGTGCGAGCGCTGGCTCACAGCCAGCAAACCTCGGTCCGGATGGCACTCGGGGCCAGCCGCCGGCAATTGCTGCAGCAGGCGATCGTGTCGAGTGTGGTGCTGGCCCTGCTCGGCTGCGTGGGAGCTATCGGGATGGCATATGTGCTCTCCAGCTCGGTGCTGGCGCTGGCCTTCCGCGGAGTCGACTACGTACCCATCACTGCGCGGCCCTCCCCTGCCATGCTGGGCTTTGCATTTGTCACCGCTATTGTGACAGCAATCCTGTTCGGCGTTGGTCCAGCATGGCTCTCGATGCGGAACAACCTCGCCAGCGTGCTGCGTGCTGCCTCACGCACCACGCGTTCCGGCGGCATGGCTTCGCAGCGCGCCCTGGTTATCTTGCAGGCTGCGCTCTCCGTAGTGCTGCTGTGTGCGGCGGGCCTGCTGATGCGTAGCCTCAACAAGGTGCAGCAGCAGGACTTCGGCTTCCAGACGAGGGACCGGTACGTGATCAGCATTGACCCTGCGCTCGCCGGATATCGCAGCGCGCAGACGAACGAGCTCTATCAGCGAATGAAGGAACGGCTATTGGCCATTCCCGGCGCGGAACGTGTCGGCATCGTCACGTATGCGCCGATGTCCGGCGATAGCCGGGCTACATTCACCTATTTTCCTGGTCAGCCCAATCCCTCCATCGATAGCGAATGGGGAGAGGCGGCATGGAACCGCGTGAATCCGGAATACTTCGATTCCATCGGCGCCAAACTGCGCCAGGGTCGCGTCTTCACGGACGCGGACGATAACCAGTCGCGCAAGGTCGCGGTGGTAAGTGAGGGATTTGCGCGCCGTTATCTAAAGGGCGATGCACTCGGTAAACACTTCGGGATTGACCCGGAGTTACGCTCGCAATTCGAGATTGTCGGTGTGGTGCGCGATATCAAATATCGCTTTCCCGATCAGCCGACGCCGCCTCTCTACTTCCTGCCTTTCCGGCAGACGACGCAGGTCTTCAACCCAGCGCGCAGAGGCTGGGAGGCTCAGTCACATTTCGCCGGCAACGTGATCCTGAAACTTCATGGCAGCGATCGTCCTGCGGCGGAAGCGGCAATACGCAAGGCCATGCGCGATGTCGACGCCAACCTGCCCATCACCGCCTATTACACATTCAAGGAGTTGGAGAGTTACGGCTTCATCGAGAGCGAGCTGATGTCGCGTCTGTGCGCGCTCTTCGCGTCCATCGCGCTGGTGCTGGCGGCGATCGGCATCTACGGCGTGACCTCCTATTCCGTCGAGCGGCGCACCGGCGAGATCGGCATACGGATGGCGCTGGGCGCCAGCCGCGCACGCATTCTGCGGGAAGTGCTGATGCAGTCGCTCATGTCCTGCGGTATCGGCCTGATGGTCGGGATACCGCTGGCCTATCTTGCCGGACGCTTACTCTCGGACCGGCTCTATGGCGTGGGATCGTTCGATCTGCCTGTCGTGGTGGTCGCGGTGCTGCTACTTTCGCTCAGCGCAGCGGCAGCGGCGCTCGTGCCGGCGCGGCGGGCCGCGTCGATTGAACCCATGCAAGCCCTGCGGTCGGAGTAGAGAGGAAGACGGATGGAACTCGGCAACGATCTTCGCTATGCATGGCGGCAGTTGCGGCGCAGCCCGGGCTTTGCCATCGCTGCCGTGCTCACGCTGGCGCTGGGCATCGGCGCCACCACCACGATGTTTTCCGTGGTGGATCAGGTGTTGTTGCGTCCGCTGCCCTTCGCTCATCCGTCGCAGTTGGTGACGATCGGCGAGGCAGATTACAACAAGGACGCAGCAAGCGGTGGCGGGGGCATCTCGCTGCTCGATGCCGAGGACTGGCAGACGCGCAGCCATACACTCCAGTCGGTCGCCTACTACACCTTCAATATGCCGATCGTCGGCGGCATCGCGTGGCCGCATTCCGAGCCGCAATTGCTCACCAGCACCAACTTCCTGAGCATGCTGGGGGTGCAGCCGGTGCTGGGCCGCGGCTTTGCTACGAATGAGGACAACGGCGCTCGAACGCACGTCGTCGTTCTTGGAGCGGAGGCGTGGCACACCCTCTTCGGCAGCGATCCGAAGATCATTGGCCGAGTGATCACGCTGAACGGCACGCCCCATTCAGTGATCGGCGTCATGCCGCAGAGCTTCCGTTTCCAGGGTGGCAGCGACTTCGTTTTCTCTCCGTTGGACATTAGCCACCAAGAACTGCAGGATCGCTCTTCCGGCGTGGTCAGCGTGCTCGGCCGGTTGCGCGCAGAAAACACTGTTGAGGATGCCGCACGCGAGCTGGCCGCCGTCAAGCAGCAAGCCGTCCGCGCGTATCCCGGCAAGGAGCGGGACAATCGCGTCCTTGTCGAGGATTACGCGCGCTCACTCACACGCAGCGTGCGTCCCGGCCTGCTGGCGCTGAATGGCCTCGTCCTGGCCGTATGGCTGCTGGCCACCATCAATGTGGCTGGCCTGCTGCTGACCCGCACCCAGGGACGGCGTCGTGAGATCGCGGTGCGCGCGGCACTGGGTGCAGGCAGCGCGCGACTGCTGCGGCAGTTTCTGGTCGAAAGTCTGCTGCTGAGCCTGGCCGGAGGAGCCATCGGCCTGGCGATCACGTCGGCGGCTCTGCACATCTCTCGGACTTATCTGACGAATACCTTCCAGAATGGTGAATTGATCCACATCGATGCGAGAGTCTGCCTCTATGTCTTGCTCGCCTCCTGCATTTCAGCGTTGATCTTCGGCATTCTCCCTGCACTGCAGGCCGCGCGGCTTCCCATCCAGACAGGACTCCGCGAAGGCTCGGCCGCCAGCGGCATCAGCCGCCAGCAAAGCATGATGCGCGATGCAATCGTCACCGTGGAGGTGGCACTCTCGCTGCTTCTTCTGGTCGCTGCAGGGATCATGGCACGTACGCTCTACGAGATGCAACGCAAGCCCCTCGGCTTCAACCCGGAAAAAGTTGTCACCGCTGAGCTAATGCTGCCGCAGAAGAACTACTGGTTCGTCAGCGCGGGGCCATCCAGCGGCAAAAATATCGTGATCACGCTGATCGACCCGATGCTCACGCGCATCCGTCAGCTACCCGGCGTAAGCGCTGCAGGGGTCACCACGGTGCGTCCTCTGCGAACCAACTGGACTTTCCTCGATGAAATCCACTTTGCCGGCCGTCCCAAGCCGGATGCGCGGCATGCGCAGAACGCCAATGTCCGCGCAGCGACGCCCGACTACTTCCGAGCCATGGGTGTCACCCTGCAGCAGGGCCGCCTCTTCAATAGCGATGACACTGTGGGCGCGCCACTGGCCGCGGTGGTGAACGAGGCATTCACCCGCGAGATCGACGGCGCTCGCTCACCCATCGGCATGCAGTTGGAAGCGGCCGATAAAGGACCACACAAATACGCAACTATCGTTGGCGTGGTGGCCGATGCGCGTCAGGGGATGAATGAGTCCGTGAAGCCGGAACTGTTGCTGAATCTGGATCAGACCTCGCCGCAGGTGGACGATCTCTATCCGATCCTGGTCTCCTTCCACCTCGATCTGGTGGTGCGTGCGCAGACACAGCCGGAGGCGTTGATCCCGGCCATCACCCGCATCGTGCACGATCTCAATCCCGATGTCGGTGTGAACCATGCCGAGCTGATGCAGACCTCGGTGGATGACACCATGGGCAGCCAGACGCTGGCGGCGCGGCTGCTTACACTCTTTGCGCTGGCGGCGCTGGTCATCGCTGCCGCCGGGCTCTACGGGTTGCTCGCTTACCAGGTCACGCAGCAGATGCGCGACTTCGGCGTACGGCTGGCGCTTGGCGCGCAACGCAAGGATGTGCTGTGGCTGGTGCTGCGGCGCGCCGTAACGCTGCTGAT